>NZ_JBHVFE010000003.1:0-82867 GCF_042801945.1 Kitasatospora sp. NPDC057542 | reverse complement strand
GCCGGGCGCCGTACGAGGTTCGGCGGTGGCGAGTCCGGCGGCGTCAGAAGCGGGTGAGGCGGTGGGCCAGGTCGCGGGCGTGGGCGGCGGCGGTGGGGCCGCGGGTGGGGTCGGGGGCTTCGGAGAGGAAGACCAGGGCGAGCATCAGGGCGGCGTCCAGGCGGCAGGCGAGGAGGCACGGATCGTCCTCGCCGGGGACGGGGGCGATGGTCGCGTAACCGGCGCGGAGGGCGGTGAGGTCGAGGTCGTTCTCGGGGTAGCGGGCGTATTCGGCGAGGCGGCCGAACTCCAGGGCGGGGGAGCCGAGCAGGGTGTTCGACCAGTCGAGGAGGGCGGTGGTGCGGCCCTGGTGGCGGCGGATGTTGGAGCTGCGCACGTCGAGGTGGAGGAGGCTGCTCTCGGTGAGGGGGGAGAGCCGGCGGGCGAGGAGGTCGGCGGCCGGGGGCTCGGGCCAGTCGTCGACGAGGCGGGCGAGTTCGGACCAGCGGCGGGCTATCCGGGTGGTGAGGGCGTCGATCGTGCTGCCGCCCTCGGCGGCGACGGGGCGCAGCCGCGGCGGGGGCACCCGGTGCAGCCGGGCGAGGAGTTGTCCGAGGGCGTGGGAGTCGAGCGGGGAGCCGTCGTCGGGGACGTAGTCGGAGAGCAGCACGTCGGGGGAGCCGGGGTCGTCGGCGAGGACCAGCTCCCGGGCCCGGGCGACCGGCAGGCCGTGCTCGGCCAGGTGCCGGGCGATGGCGTACTCCTGGACGAGCAGGGCGCGGGTGTCCACGTGCGGGTCGTTGGCGTTGGAGTCGAACCGCCGGTGCGCGAGCCGTACGGCGACCGGTTCGCCGTCCCGCCCCCGGGCCCGGAAGACGGTGAACTCCAGGCCCTTGCCGACGAGTTCCAGGCCGCTGAGGCCCCACTGCTCGGCCAGCCGGTCCAGTAGGGCGAAACGCTCACTCATGGTGCATCCTCGGGAGTCTTGCGACGGTCGGTCACCCTGCTGTCCCTCAGCAGGGCGTAGGCGATCGGCAGGCAGGTCAGCAGGGTGACCACGCCGCCGAGGGCGAAGGCGGCGCGCGGGCCGGCCGAGGCGCTCACCCGGCCGAAGACCAGCGCGCCGAGGGGCATCGCGCCCCAGGCGAACAGCCGGTAGACGCCGGTGGCCCGGCCGAGCATCCGGTCCGGGATGATCGTCTGGCGCAGCGATACGGCGACGACGTTCCAGACCATCAGGGCGAAGCCGGTGAGGCAGTAGGCGACGGTGACCACCCACACCCGGTCGCTCGCCCCCACCGCCAGGCCCGCGACGCCCATCAGGGCCAGGTTGCCGACCAGCGCGGGGACCCGGCCGATCGCCGTGGTCAGCCGGCTCGCGACCGTGCTGCCGACCACGCCGCCGATCGCGCCGGCGGCCAGCAGTGCCCCGTACGCGGAGTCCGGGAGCTCCAGCACGTCGCGCACCAGGATGACGAAGACGGCGATCTGCCCCAGGTACACGGCGTTGATGACGCCGGCGGAGACGGTCAGGGCGCGCAGCAGCGGGTCGCGCAGCACCAGCGCCACGCCCTCGCGGATGTCGGCCAGGAGCCGGGGCTTTTCGGCGGGCGGCGCGGTCCCGGGCTCGGGTGCGGGCCCGCGCACGCCGCGCAGCAGTGCCGCGGAGACCAGGAAGGAGACCGCGTCGAGCAGCAGCGGCACCGCCCGGCCCACCGTGAACAGCACGCCGCCGACGACCTGCCCGAGCAGGTCGCGGCCGACGGTCTGGACGGCGAAGAGCCGGCCGTTCGCCGACTCCAGCCGCTCCTTGGGGACGACGCTCGGCAGCAGCGCGAAGGACGCGCAGTCGAACAGCACCTCGCCGACGCCCAGCAGGAACGCGGCGGTGAGCAGCGGCCAGAAGGTCAGCCGGTCGGCGGCGAGCAGCACGACGGTGAGGACCAGCACCGCGGCGCGCAGCAGGTCGGCGAGGACCATCAGCAGGCGCCGCTCGAAGCGGTCGGCGTACGCCCCGGCGGGCAGGGCGAACAGCAGCCAGGGCACGGTGGTCGCCGCGGTGACCGCGGACACCTGGAAGGCGTCGTGCAGCACCGCGGTGGACAGCAGCGGCAGCGCGGCGAAGCGCATGCCGTCGCCGACCGCGGAGGAGGCCGCGGCGCCGATGACCCGGTGGTAGCCGGAGACGGGGCGGACGGTGGTGTCGGTGCTCACCCGCGCGGCTCCGCGGCGGGGCCCTGCCACGCCGAACCGCCCTGCCCCGCCGAGAAGACGGCGCAGCGCAGTTCGCTGGTGTAGCGGTGGCCGTCCACGTCCAGCCAGCGCTGGTCGGGGGCGGGCAGCATCTCGGAGATCTCCAGGGTGCCCTCGGTCTTGGCGGCCAGCCGGCCGAGCTGCCGCACCAGCAGCGGGGACTCCCAGTCGACGTAGACCGGCTTCGGCTCACCGGGGACCTTGACGAAGACGTGCCGCGGCAGCCGGTGCTCGGCGCGCAGCCGGCAGGCGGCGACGAACTGCGCGGCGTCGTCCCGGCCCTTCTGCCGGCCGAGGGCGGTGGTGTCGCGCAGCCGGGCGGCGGGGATGCGCCAGGTCTCGCGCTGCAGCACGACGCGGCCGCAGCGGATGCGCGGGATGTGCGCCAGGTCGGGGGCGTCCAGTCCGGCGCCGCCGAAGTGGCGGGGGAAGGCGAACGGGGAGAGCGGGTCCTGCCGGATGCTCGGGCCGCCGGCCGGGGGCGCCATCAGGCGCAGCCGGCCCTCGACGCCGTGGGCGCGCAGCTCCAGCCGGTCACCGCGCAGCACCAGGTACAGCTGGGAGGGCTGCAGCACCCGGTCGCGGGACTGCGCGGAGCGGCCGTAGACCTCCAGGTCGTGGCAGGGGTAGACGAGTTGGGTGGAGGACTTGTCGGGGTGGCCGCGGGACAGGTTGGCGAGCACCTCGTCGTCCGCGAGCAGGGACCGGTAGCCGCGGTACACCTCGGAGAGCAGTTCGGGGGTGTGCTCCTGGATCAGTGGGCCGAAGCTGGTGTGGGTGATGACCTCCCGCACCGCGTGGCAGTCGCCGATGACGGCGGTGAACCGGCCCTCGGCCAGGTCCTCCCGGCTCTTCGCGGCGAACAGGATGTCCGGGTCGCAGACCGCCGGCGGGCTGCTCGGCTGGGTGGCGAGGACGGCCGCCATCCGCTCCCGGTCCACCACGACCTCGGAGCGGTCCGGGTCCGTCGCGGCCTCGCCGAGCAGGGCCGCGCCGATCGCCCGGTCCAGTTCGGCGAGTTCGGCCTCGACGGCGAGGCACTCCCGGGCGATGGACTCCCGGTCGCGGAAGAACTCGGCGTAGAGCACGTCCAGCGGGATCTCGACGCCGGGACCGAACCGCTCGGCCACCCACCGGGTGAGGATGACCAGTTCGCGCCGCATCCGCAGGCGCGGGCCGGCCAGCACGGTCTCGTACACGATGGACAACTCGTCCGTGATGAAGCGGGCGAGGTCCGGGCCGACGGTGAGGTCGGCCGGGCGGCCGCGGGCCTCCTCGAACAGGATGCTGCGGTCGGCGTAGTGCAGGCCGCTGTTGCGGTTGGCGGGGCCTTTGGTCAGCTGCTCGAACCGGGCCTTGGTCTCGGCGAGCGCGGCCGCGCGCTCGGGCAGCGGCAGCCGGGCGAAGCGGGTCAGGTCCGCCTCGAAGCCGTCGATCGCGGTGAGCAGCGGGGCGGCCGGTTCGGCGGGGGCGGCGAGCAGCTGCTCGCGCAGGGCGGCCAGCGGCCGGTGGTCGCCGATCGGGATCTCGAACTCGACGACCACCCATTCGCGGTCGGCGAGTTCGGCGAGGACCCGGTCGAAGGGGACGGGGCAGCGCAGCTCGTCCTGCCAGGCCTGCCGCAGTTCGCGCAGGGTGCGTTCGCCGTCGCAGTGCTGCCACAGCCAGGCCTCGTACGGTTCCACCGGCCGCCCGCCGAGGTGCCGGAAGTCCCAGTCGGTGTCCAGGCCGTCGCGGGTGGTGAAGGCGTACAGGTCGATCCGGCCGTCGCGCAGGAAGGACAGCGGGCGGCGACGGGGCCGGGCGTGGTCGAGCAGGCCGGGGACGGCGGCGGCGCTCTGGGCGAGCTTCTCGGCGGCCCAGTGGCTGAACAGCGCCCGCCGTTCGAGCTCCCGCTCGCCGGACCAGGTGATGCCGGGGGCCGTGCCGACCCGGCCGGGGGTGAAGGGGCCGAAGTGCGAGTGGGTCTCGTTCTTGGTGGTGACCCGCTGGAGGTACATGGTGAGCAGGTCGGTCATCTTGCGGGTGCGCCGGCCGGTCGAGCCGTCGAAGCCGTCGAGCCATGCGGCGAAGGTGGGGTAGGCGGAGTCGTTGGAGAGCAGCAGGACCTGCCGCAGGCGTTCGTCGCCGAAGGCCGCGACCACGGCGGCCCCGGCCCGGTCGAGGCGCTCCTGGTGCCGGGCGGCGAACCGGGCCTGCTCCTCGGCGAACCGCCGGGCGGCGTCCTGGTAGGTGCGCAGGGCGGCGGCCGCCTCGGCGGGGACGGCGGCGGCCGCGGTGGCCAGGTCGGGCTCGGGGACGGGCAGCAGGAAGCCGGCGGGGGAGGACAGCCTGGCGGCGCCGGGCACCGGGTGCCGGCGCAGGGTGGCCTTGAACTCGTCGGCCAGCGCCTTCAGTTGCCGCCCCTGGGCGACGAGTTCGCGGGCCTCTTCGGCGGCGGCCGGGTCCGCCAGGGGCGCGAGCAGTTCCATCGGGAAGCCGGCCTGGCGGAGCACGACGACCGGCGCGAGCTGCCAGGCGACGTGCACACCGGGGTCGGTGGTGGTCCGGGGGTCGTTGACGGTGGTCACAGCCTCACCTGGGAAGTCGCAGGGACGGGAGGACGGCGGTCGTGCAGGGCGTCCAGGACGGCGAGCGGATCGGCGGGGAGCACGGGCAGCAGGCCGGGGCGCGGCGCCCAGGGCTTGACCCGCACCCCGTGGTAGTCGGACCCGGCGGTGGAGACCAGGCCGAGCCGCTCGGCCGCCTCGGCGAGCCGGGTGCTGTCGGCCGGGGTGTGCCAGCTCGTCCACACCTCCAGCCCGGCCAGGCCGGCCGCGCGCAGCGGCTCCAGCAGCGCCGCGCACCGCGGGGCGTCCAGGCCGGCGGTGAGCGGCCCGGGGTGGGCGAGGACGGCGACCCCGCCCGCCTGCTCGATCCAGGACAGCACCTCCACCAGGCCGGGGTTGACCGGGTGTTCGACGTGCAGCGGCCGGCCGGGCCGGCACCAGTCGGCGATGAAGCGGGCGAACCGGTCGTCGCCCTCGCCGTACGGGGCGAACCGCGGGTCGCCGGCGGCCGCCTCCAGCAGCAGGGCCAGGTAGTCGTTGACGTAGGCCACCCGGTCGCCGCCGATGCGCCGCTCGACGTCCGCGTGGTCGAGCGGCACGCCGAGGGCGTGTGCCCGGTCGGTCCAGGTGTGCCACCAGGCCAGTTCGGCGTCGTGGACGCGCCCGATCCGCTGCCGGAACCGTTCGTCGCCGGGGTCGACGAAGTAGGCCAGGCAGTGGGTCTCCTCGCCGCGCCAGGTGGTGGTGATCTCGCAGGCCGGTACCACGGTGAGGCGCCCGCCGGCGGCCCGCTCGAAGGCGGCGACGCCCGCGACGGTGTTGTGATCCGTCACGGCGGCCACCCGCAGGCCGGCCCCGATGCACCGCCGGGCCAGTTCGGCCGGCGCCTCGTCCCCGTCCGAGTGCCGGGTGTGCAGGTGCAGGTCGACCGGGGTGGCCAGGGTGGCGGGCGCCCCCCGCATCAGCGGGCTCCGGGCAGGGTGCGCCGCCAGGAGGCGGCCAGCCAGCGTTCGTACTCGGGGCCGGACGGGTCGTCCACGACCAGGCAGAGCGGCTCGATGATCCGCCCCGCACCGCCGGCCAGGCCGCCGTGCAGCATGGTGAGGTTGTGGCCGAGCAGGAGGTCGCAGTGCTCGCCCGGGGCGAGGACCTCCCAGCGGCGGCGGAACTGCGCCCAGGTCAGGCCGGTGGCCATGAGCACCTGGTGGCAGAACAGCCGGGCCGCCTCGCCCCGGCACTCGCCGCACGCACAGCTGTCGGCCAGCGGCACGGCGGTGGGGAAGCGCCGGCGCTCCTCCTTGGTCAGCACCGCCTCGCTGTGGTGGAAGGACAGGCCGTGCCAGAGCGGCTCCTCCAGCCCGAGCATCGCGCCCACCGAGGGGTAGGCGCAGCCGTGCTCCGGCTGGCGCTCCAGGCCGCGGCGCAGGTTGTCGCCGAGCCAGCGGGCCGCGGTGGCCGCGGGGTCGGCCCCCCGGTCGATGCCGCGCCGCTCCAGCACGTCGTCGATCACGCCGAGCCAGTCGTAGTACGTGGTGACGCTCAGCCCCTCGCCGACCTCCGGCAGGAAGATGCCCTGGTACATCTTGTGCGCGGGGGTGGTGGTGTACCCGGAGTCGCCGTAGGTGCGCCGGGACGGGTCCCAGTCGGGGGCGTCCTGGAGGCTGGGCGTCAGGTACGAGCAGTGCTGGCCGTCGTGGTGGGGCAGCAGGGTCCGGGTGGTGTAGCCCTCGGGCACATAGGTCTGCTGCGCCCTGTCGGCCTCCAGGCGCATCCGCTCGGGGGCGCCGCGGGCGATCAGTGCGGTGCGCACGCGCTCGACGATGCCGGTGGACAGCCGGCGGCTGTCCTCGACGCCCAGCCGGAGCCGGCCGATCCGGAAGACCGCGTAGCCGACCCGGTGGATGACCTCGACGGCCTCGGTGGCGAGCGCGTCCAGCGCCCGCTCACGCTCGGCCGGGGCGCCGGAGACCAGCGGGGTACAGTCGAACTGCGCTTCGTGGGGCGTGAATCTCACCGGTGCTCCAGGGGTGCGGAGGGGGCGGCGGGGGCCCAGGGCGCGAGTTCGGCCGGGGCTCCCTCGGTGCGGAACAGGAACTCGAAGAGCAGCCGGGCGGCGATCTGCGCGGTGCCGCCGGACGGGTCGTAGCGGGGCGCGATCTCGGCGATGTCGACGGCGCCGACGGGCAGCGCCCGCAGCTCCTCGTAGACGTCGAGGAGGTCGCCGATGCCGATGCCGCCCATGGTGACGTGCCCGGTGCCGGTCGCCGCGGCGCTGTCGAGCACGTCGATGTCGAGGGAGACGTAGACCGTGTCGCAGCGCGAGCCGAGCTCCTCGATCACCGGGCGCAGGGCCGCGGCGGCGCCGTCCCGGGTGATCTGGGAGCCGGGCACGACGTGGAAGCCGCTGTCGAGCAGGCCGCGGAACTGGTCGTACTTGGTGACGTCCCCCACCCCGACGAAGGCGATGTCCTCCGGGCGCATCTGCGGGATCTCGCTGATCCGGCGGGAGTTGGAGCCGTGGTAGAGCGGCCCGTGCAGGGTGCTCCAGTTGCCGAAGTCGAAGTGGTGGTCGATGTTGATGAACCCCACCCGGCCGGCGCCGCGGTCGAGCCGTCCGGCGCGGAAGCCGGCGAAGGTGGGGAAGGTGCAGGAGTGGTCGCCGTTGAGGAAGATCAGGCGCGGGGCGTTCCGGCTCAGCCGGCGGCTCTCGGCGGCGACGGCCTGGAAGGTCTTCACCGTGTCCGTCGGGTAGATGTGCAGGTCGCCGGCGTCGGCGACGCGGGGCGCGTGGTAACGGAAGGTCTGCCCGGTGCGGGTGTCCAGCATCCGCCACTGGCCCAGGCTGGTGAGGTAGCTGGAGAAGACCAGGCTCGCCTGGCGGATCGCCCGCGGCCCCTCCGCGGCGCCGGGCCGGGAGCTGGCGGTGGCGTCGAAGGGCACGCCGGACACCACCCAGCCCTGCTCGCCGACGTCCACCTGGTCGGCGCTGGTGGTGGGGGCGCCGAAGAGGGTGCCGACGCCGGCCCAGCCCGGCAGCGGGTCCTGCTCGAAGTCCTCGGGTTTGACGCTGTTCCGGAGCGCTTCGAAGTCGGGGAGCTCGGTCATGTCAGTTCTCCTGCGCGGCGGGTGCGAGGGGCGCGGCGGGTGTGGTGACGGGCAGCGGATCGCGGATGATGTCGTGTGCGGCGGCGATCTTCTCCTGGAACAGGTCCCAGCTGTCCTCGGGGGACAGGTGCCGGGGCCGGTAGACGACCGGGGCGTCCTCCCGCCAGTCGGCGAAGTCCCAGTTGAAGATGCGCTCGCGCAGCCTGGGGAAGTCCGGGGTGAGCGGGTACGGGACGAAGTTGTAGAGGTTGAAGAGCCACAGCGCCGATTGGTTCTCCCGCATCCAGGTGACGGTCTGGCCGTGCGCGGCCTCCGTCTCCTCGTCGAGGCCGCCCATCATGTTGAGGACGATCTTCAGCCCCGCGTCGCTGAGTTGACGGATCTTCGAAGTGTAGTCGTCCAGGCCGCGGGAGAGCTTGTTGAGCCGCTTCAGCATCTGCGAGTCGGCCGACTCGAAGCCGAGCTCCACGGCGACGACGCCGAGTTCGAGCATGGCCTCGACGATCCACTCCTTCACCTGCATCACGTGGGTCTGCACGATGAACCGGTAGCCGGGGCGGTCGCGGAAGACGTCCAGCAGGTTGCCGACCGCCTCGCGGGACTGGCCGAAGGTCTTGTCGCCGATGTAGAAGAGCCGGGTGTCCGGGAAGCGGGTGGTCAGCTCGTCCACCTCCTGGGCGAGCGCGTCCTTGGCGACCAGGGTCAGCTGCTTGCTCCAGGCGTCGCCGCAGAACGAGCACTGGTACAGGCAGCCGTGACTGGCGTTGAGCCGCAGGAGCGGCACCCGGCCCTGGTAGCCGCCGAGGTGGCGGTAGTCCGGCGCCCAGGTGATCCGGTCGGACACCAGGCCTGGCAGCAGGGGTTTCTCCAGGCTGCCGCCGGATCCGGCGGCGAGTTCGACGAGCCGGCGCACGAAGGTGGCGTCGAGCTGGCCGCGGTGCACGGCGTGCACCGCGCCGTCCGGGGCGAGCGGGGCCATGTTCCCGCCGAGGACGACACGCCGGCCGGCGTGCTCCAGCCGCTTGGCCACCTCCAGCGCGAGGCGGAGGTTCTGGGCGAGCGGGGACATCAGGACCAGGTCACCGGGGGTGGTCGCGTCCAGCAGCGGCTCGGCGCAGTTCTCCGGCTCGGCCGGGGTCCTGGACAGGTCGCGGAAGACGGAGTCGAGGCCCGCGGTGTTCAGCAGGGCGGTCAGGTGGGCGACCCACAGCGGCATCTCCCACAGGCCGTCGGCCGGGATGAAGTACTCGGGCAGCAGGGCCCGGAAGCGCCGGTCGTAGTCGTCGTAGTAGCGCGCCAGGTTCGGGTCGGGGTCGTGGCTGGAGGGGAAGGGCAACTGGACGATGCAGCTCTTGGTCATGTCGGTGCCTTCGGTCGGTGAGGGCGTGGGGCCCAGACGTGGAGCACTCAGTGGGAACGGCGCGAGAAGACCGCACAGCGCAGCTCGCTGGTGTGACGTTCTCCGTCGATGTCGAGCCAGAGGTGCTCCGGGGCGGGGAGCATTTCGCTGAACTCCAGAGGGACGGCCGTCTTCCGGGCGAGCCGGAAGACCTGCCGGACGACGAGGGGGGAGTCCCAGTCGACGTAGACCGGTTTCGGCTCGCCGGGGATCTTCAGGAAGCCGTGGCGCGGCAGGCCGAGCTCGCGGCGCAGCCGGCGGGCGGCGGCGAACTCGGGGGCGTCGCCCTTGGACCGGTGGACGCCGGGGCTCCAGCCGCGCAGGGCCTCGGCGGGGATGCGCCAGCGCTCCCGGTGCAGCACGATCCGGCCGCAGCGGATGCGGGGCACGTGGTCGCGGTCCCGGTCGCGGATGCCGACGCCGCCGAAGTGCCGGGGGAAGGCGAACGGGGAGAGCGGGTCCTGGCGGATGCTGGGGCCGCCCGCCAACGGGGCGAGCAGCTTCAGCCGGCCGGCCAGGCCGTGGGCGCGCAGCTCCACCCGGTCGGCGGTGGCCACCAGGTACAGCCGGCCCGGCTGGAGGACGTCGCCGCGGGCCTTCGGGGAGAGCCCGTACACCTCCAGGTCCGGGCAGGGGTAGGTGAGTTGGGCGCCGGTCTTGTCGGGGTGCGAGCGGGAGAGGTCGACCAGCACCTCGTCCTCGTCGAGCAGCCCCCGGTACCGGGTGTGGACCTCGTCGAGGAGTTCCGGTGCCTCCGCCTGGAGCATCGGGGCGAAGCTGGAGTGGGTGAGCGCCTCGCGCACGGCGTGGCAGTCGCCCACGACGGCGAGGAAGTCGCCGCGTCCGATCGCGGCGGCGTCCGGCGCGGCGAGCATGACGTCCGGGTTGCACAGCGCGGGCGGGGTGTCCGGGTGGCGGGCGAGCAGTTCCTCCAGCCGGGCCCGGTCGACGACGCTCTCGTGCCGGCCGTCCTCGGCGCCGTCCAGCAGCAGGGCGACGACCTCCCGGTCGAGCGACGTGATCTCCCGGTCGACCTCCTCGCACTCCACGGCGAGCTGCGGCTTGTCGGCGAAGAAGGCGGCGTAGAAGTCCGGCAGCGGTACGGGCGTGCCGAGGCCGAAGCGCCGTGCCATCCAGCCGTGCAGGATCGCCAGTTCGCGGCGGATGCGCAGCCGGGGGACGAGCAGCGTCAGGTCGTAGACCACGGACAGCTCGCGGCCGATCAGCCCGGTGACGTCCGGGCCGAGGACGACGTCCCCGACCGGGCTGTACGCCTCCTCGTAGAGGATGCTGCGGTCGGCGTAGTGCCGGCCCTCGGAGCGGTTGGCCGCGGACCCGGTGACCTCCTCGAAGGTCTCCTTGAGCTCGGCGATCAGGGCCGCGCGCTGCGCCACCGGGCCCTCGGCGAAGCGGCGCAGCCCGTCCTCGAAGCGGCGCACCACGGCGAGGTCGGGGGAGTCCTCGGCCAGGTGTCCGGCGAGCGAGCGCAGCACGTCGGTGGACCCGATCGGGATCTCCCAGCGTCCGATCAGCCAGTCCTGGTCGACGAGTTCGGCCAGCACCCGGTCGAAGGTCCGGTCGGCCGGACGGGCCGGGCGCTCGGCCCAGGCGGCACGCAGCTGCGCCACCGTGCGCTCGCCGTCGCAGCGCTCCCAGAGCCAGGACCGGTGCGCGTCGAAGGTGTCGGACTTCACCGCGACGAAGCGCCAGCCGTCCGGCATGCCGGTGGTGGTCTCGAACGCGTACAGCCGGACCAGGGGGCCGTCGGCGAAGGCGAGCGGGCGCCGGCGGGGGCGCACCGTCTCGAAGGTCTCCGGCCGGGCGCTGAAGACCTCGGCCATCGCCTCGCCCGCCCAGTGGCTGAGCAGGGCGGTCCGGCGCAGCGGGCCAGTGGACCAGGTGACGCCGGCGGTGGTGGCCTCCGGTGCCGTCCGGGCGACGGCGAGGGGGCCGAAGTGCGAGTGGGTCTCGTTCTTGGTGGTGACCCGCTGGAGGTACATGGCGAGCAGGTCGGTCATCCGCTTGACGTGTCCGTCCGACCCGGTGCCGCCGGAGGCGATCCAGGCGGTGAACTCCTCGAAGCGGGCGTCGTTCGACAGCAGCAGGACCTGCTGGAGGGAGGGTTCGCGGAACAGGTCCACGACGGCCCGGCGGGCGCGGGCGAGGGCCGCTCCGTGCTCCTGCTCGAAGGCCGCCCAGTGGCTGTCGAGGGTCTGCACCGCGTCCTGGTAGCGCTTGGCCGAGTCCAGGGCGGCCGGGCCGAGTTCGGCCTCCAGCCGGGCGAGGTCGGCGGGCGGGAAGGGACGGAGCATGCCGACCCCGGAGGCGAGGTCGCCCCGGGTGCCGGCCTGCGCCGCACGCAGGGCGGCCTTCAACTGCCGCCCCAGCTCGACGGCTTCGTCACGCAGGGCGAGCACGGTATCGGCGGCCCGGGCGGTCGCCGGGTCGACGACGCGGTCCAGCAGGGAGAGCGGGTAGCCGGCGTGGCGCAGCATCGCGACCGGGACGAGCGACCACCCGGTGCCGTCCTTTGCCCCGGTCGCCGGGGTGAGGCCGCCGCCGCCCGCAGGCCCTCGGTCGTCCGGGCGCCGCCTCGACTCGTCCATGATCGTCCCCTCACATGGCTGACTTGGTCACGACAGTTCGTGACCATAACAACCTGTCGAGGGGTCTTTCAATAACGATGGGGCCAACAGGCTGGATTCCGGCCAAGATTGACTGACCATCAGTCGAAAACCCGAGGTGGTGCGGCAAGGCCCGGACGTTGGGATGGCTGCAACGAGACTGAATCGGCGTGAACGTGACGTTACGTCAGACAGGAACGGCTTCGACCACGGAGAGCACCGTCGGGGTGGGCAGGATCCGGGACAGGCGCAGGCCGGCCCGGCCGAGCAGCTCCGCGAAGTCCGCCTCGGTGCGCTCGCGGCCGGTGAGCGAGGCCATCATCATCAGGTCCAGGGTCTTGGCCTGGTGGGGCGCGTTGTCCCGGGGGACCACGGCGTCCAGGACCAGGATCCGGCCGCCGGGGTGCAGGACGCGCCGGCAGTGGCTCAGCAGGGTGACGCACTGGTCGTCGTCCCAGTCGTGGGTGATCCGCTTGAGCAGGTGGACGTCGCCGGCGGGGACGGCGGCGAAGAAGTCGCCCTCCGCCGTGCTCCAGCGGCCCGCGATCTCCTTGTCGCCGTCCAGCCGGTGGCCGGCCAGGACGTGGGCGCGGTCGTAGAGCACGCCCTCCAGGCCGGGGTTGCGGCGCAGCACCTCCAGCAGCAGGCCGCCGTGGCCGCCGCCGACGTCCACCACCGTGCCGGTCTCCGGGAAGTCGTAGGCGGCCGCGATGACCGCGTTCTCCGGGTCGGACATCGCCGCCATGCCGACGTGGAAGACCGCGGCGGTCTCCTCGTCCCGGGCGAAGTGGTCGAAGAACGGGATGCCGAAGACGTCGTCGAAGGCCGTGGTGCCCTCGGTGAGACAGTGGGCCATCCGCTCCGCCGGCAGCCAGAAGGTGCGGTCGGTGAGCATCCGCACCGCGTTGCGCGCCGAGTACGGGACGTCGCTGCGCAGCGCCTGCCCGGTCTCGGTCAGCGTGAAGCGGCCGTGCTCGTCCTCGGCCACCACGTTCCGGGTGGCGAGCAGGCGCAGCACCCGGTACAGGTTGCGGGCGTCCGTGCCGGTGGTGGCGGCGAGTTCGGCGGGGGTGGCCGGGCCGTTGGCGAGAGCGTCGGCCACCCCGGTGTCGGCGGCCGCGCGCAGGGCCGCGGGGAAGACGAAGCCGAGCGCCTCGTCGATGAGGAAGGCGGCCGAGCGGCGCAGGCCCTCCTCCGCGGCCGTCGCCGACCGGTCGCCGGCGGGCTGGTTCTCGTCGTGCGGCATGCGTCCTCCTCGGTGGGTCTGCGGTGCTTGCGCCGGGATGCTGCCCCGGCGTAGCGGGGCCGAAGCACACCGTCACCTCGGAGTGGACGCACGGCGGAAGGGGCGCCCCGGGTGGGACGCCCCTTCCGGGCGGGTCAGGACTGCGCGGCGAGCAGCGCGGCCAGCCCGTCCAGCCCCCGGTCGAGGGTGGCCGGGTCGACCTGGCTGACGGAGAGCCGCAGCTGGTGCTCCCCGCCCGCTCCCGGGTAGAAGTGCGACATCGGCGTCCAGATCACCCCGTACTCCGAGGCCGAGCGTTCGAGCAGCGCGTCGTCCACCACGCACGGCACCGTGAGCACCAGGAAGAACCCGCCGCGCGGCTCGTTCCAGGTCACCCCGCTGCCGGGCGGGAAGCGCCGGGCCAGGCCCTCCAGCACCAGCGAGAGGTTGCGCCGGTAGAGCGCGGCCACCTCGGTGTTGGCGGCCCGCAGGCTGTAGCCGTGCTCCAGCAGCGCGCCGCCGATCACGGCCTGGGCGATCGGCGAGGTGTTCACCGTCGTCATGCTCTTGATCATGCCGAGCAGGTCGGCGAACAGCACGGCGGTGCCCCGCCCGTCCGCCACCAGCTGGTCCGCCACCACGTACCCGACCCGGGCACCCGGCAGGGCCGTCTTGGCGAAGGAGCCGAGGTGGACCACCCGCCGCGCGGTGTCCAGCGCCTTGAGCGAGGGCAGCCGCTCCTCGCCGGCGAAGACGCAGTACGGGTTGTCCTCCAGCAGCAGGAAGTCCTCCTCGGCCGCCAGTTCCAGCAGCTCCCGGCGCAGTTTCAGCGGCAGGCTGGCCCCGCTCGGGTTGGCCACGTCCGGCACCAGGTAGAGCGCCCGCGGGCGCAGCCCCTCGGCCCGGGCGGCGGCCAGTTGGCGGCGCAGGTCGGCGAGGTCCACGCCGTCCGGACCGTCGGCCACCGCCCGCACCGGCAGGTCGGCCAGCAGTGCCGCACCGGTCAGCCCCACGTAGGTGGGGGAGACGGCCAGCACCACGTCCTCGGGGCCGTGGCGCAGCGCCCGCAGCACCAGGAACATCGCCTCCTGGCAGCCCACCGTCACCACGATCGACTCGGCGGGCACCTCGATGCCCTCGTCCGTCGCGAGGTGGGTGGCGATCAGGTCGTGGATGATCCCCTTGGTCCGCCCGTACTGGAGCACCTGCCGGCGGGCCGCCTCCTCGGTCAGCCCGCGCTCGGTACGCAGGTGGTCGAGGTAGCGGTCCAGGTGGCGGTGGACGGCGTCCGGCTCGAAGAACTGCTCGGCCGGGCGGCCGGCCGCGAAGGAGACCGCCCGCGGGTAGCGAATGGAGATCTCGTTGAGCAGGTTCATCGAGGTCATCGCCGGATCGGCGAGGGAGGTGTGCAGGCCCGCGAGGAGCAGGTCGTGCGGTGCGGCGATGGTGGTCACGGGGTGCTCCAGGTGGGGCAGGGCAGGGTGGTCGTGCGCAGCTCGGCGGCGGCCCGCAGGTCGGCGCAGCCCGCGAGGCCGAGCGCGTGCCGCAGCTCGGCGGCGAGCAGGTCGAGGACGTCGGTGCAGCCCGCCTCGCCCCCGGCCGCCAGGCCCCAGATCAGCGGACGTCCGAGCAGGACTCCGCAGGCGCCGAGGGCCAGCGCGGTGAGCACGTCCGAGCCGCCGCGCACCCCGCTGTCCATCAGCACCTGGCAGTCCCGGCCGGCCAGCGCCTCGGCGACGGCGGGCAGGACCGTCACCGCGGGCACGGCCCGGTCGAGCTGGCGGCCGCCGTGGTTGGAGACCACCACGGCCGCGGCGCCGATCGAGGCGGCCCGCTGCGCGTCGGCCGGGTCGAGCACGCCCTTGACCACCAGCGGCAGCTCGGTCTGCCCGCGCAGCCATTCGAGGTCGGCCCAGGTGACGCCGGGGGAGAGCAGCTCGGCGGTGTGTGCGGCCACCGCCGAGACGGCGGTGGTGGACTCGTGCGCCCGCCCGGCGGCGCCGCCCTCCAGCAGCGCCGCGCGGACGTCCTCGGGCAGCGCGAAGGCGTTCCTGGCGTCGCGCAGCCGGCGGCCCATGTACGGCACGTCGGCGGTGACCACCAGGGCCTCGCTGCCGGCCTCCTCGGCCGCCCTGACCAGGTCGAGCAGCCGGCCGCGGTCGCGCAGCCAGTACAGCTGGAACCAGAGCGTGGCGCCGGTCTTCGCCAGCTCCTCGAAACCGACGCTGCTGAGCGTGCCGACGGTGAACGGCACGCCCGCGGCGGCCGAGGCGCGGGCCGAGGCCAGCTCGCCCTCGGGGTGGAACAGCCGGTGGTAGGCGACGGGTGCCACCGCCACCGGCAGGGCCGACCGGCTGCGCACCAGGGTGGCGGCGGTGTCCCGGGTGCCGACGTCGGCCAGCACCCGCGGCACCAGGGCCACCCGGTCGAAGGCGGCCCGGTTGGCGGCGAGGGTCAGCTCGCGCTCCGCGCCGCCCTCCAGCCACTCCCAGACCTCGGGCGCGAGCACGGCCCGGGCCCGGTCGGCGTACTCCGCGACGCAGAGCGCGGGGCGCCCGTCGGCCGGGTCGGTGCGGGGTTCGCCGCGGACGGACGCGCTCATCCGGCCACTTCGCTGGCGTTGCGCTGGAGCTCCACGGCCTCGTAGAGGGCACGGATGTTGTTGCTGCCGAAGTTGCGGGCCCGGATGCGCTCGATCACCTCGAAGAAGTAGGTGTTCCGCGGGTGCTGGGAGCGGGTGAAGATCTGGAACAGCTGGCCGTCGTGGTCCTGGTCGACCAGCAGGTTCAGCTCGCGCAGCTGCTCGAAGGAGTGCCGCAGCGGCGTCAGGCGGGCGGGCAGCGCGTCGTAGTAGGTCTGCGGGGTGCGCAGGAACGGCACGCCGCGCTCGGCCATGGTGGAGACGGAGTGCACCGCGTCCTCGGCGGCGAAGGCGACGTGCTGCACCCCGGCGCCGTCGTGGCCGGCCAGGAAGGAGGCGATCTGGCCGCCCGCGTCCGCGGTGAGCGGCTCGATCAGGGTGAGCGTGACGCTGCGGTCGGCGCTCTGCACGACGGCCGAGTCCATGCCGAGCGCGCCGACCTCGACCCGCTCCTCGAAGATCGTCCGGAAGCCGAAGGCCTCGTGGTAGCGGTGCTCGGTCTTGCGCAGTTCGCCGAACGGGACCAGGACCGCGAAGTGGTCGACGGAGCGCAGGCCGACCTCGCCCTCGCCGGTCAGCGGGGCCGGGTCCGGCAGGCCGGGGATGCGGCCGGCCGGGGTCTCGGGGCCGCGCTCGACCAGGGTGTGCACCACGT
This sequence comes from Kitasatospora sp. NPDC057542, assembly GCF_042801945.1. Lineage (NCBI taxonomy): Bacteria > Bacillati > Actinomycetota > Actinomycetes > Kitasatosporales > Streptomycetaceae > Kitasatospora > Kitasatospora sp. NPDC057542. The sequence goes on along the minus strand of NZ_JBHVFE010000003.1, from coordinate 66,437 downwards.
CGCCGAAGGCGTCGACGACGGCGGTGACGCAGCCGTCCGAGGCCTGCGGCTCGCGCAGGGCGGCGGCGCCGCGGGCGGTCAGCGTGCGGTACGCGTCGACGGCGTCCGGCACCCGCAGGCCGAGGGCGCCCACGCCGTCGCCGTGGCGCTCCAGGTAGGCGGTGGCCGGGTGCCCGGCGGCCAGCGGCTGGGTGATCAGCAGCCGGATGTCGGCCTGGCCGACCAACGAGGACAGGCAGCGCTCGGCGGCCTCGCCGCGCTCGGTCGGCGGGACGAGCAGCTCGAAGCCGTACTCCGTGGTCAGCTTGGCGGTCTCGGCGTTTAGGTCGGCCACGTAGAACTCGACGTGGTCCAGTTCGACGGGGATCGGGGTGACGGCGGGAGAGGAACGGTCGGTCATCGCAAGAGCTCTCTCGTGAGGAGGACGGGAGGTGCTGAGGGGTGATCAGGTGAGCGGACGTGCGGGGTGGTGCGGGCGTTCGGGTGGTGCGGACGTGATCGGGGCGGGCGGGCGGGTGCCGGTCAGGTGGACTGGAGGTTCTTGGTGTCCTCCGGCTCGGCCGGGTCGTCGCCCTCGCCCTCGCCCTCGTTCCGGGGCTCGGTCTCCGGGGGCTCCGTCGGGGCCTCCGGCTTGCCGATCAGGTGGGCGGCCGCGAGCAGCGCGCCGACCACCATCACGCCCAGCACCACCCGGAAGTCCAGGGCGGCCACCAGGCCGGAGCCGACGCCGACGGCCAGTGCCTGCGGCGCGGTGAGCGAGAGGTTGACGGCAGCCTGAGCGCGCCCCATCAGCTGCGGCGGGGTGGACGCCTGGGCGGCGGTGGCGAGCCCGACCAGGGCGGCCGGGATGCCCGCGCCCGCGATCACCAGGCCGGCCGAGACCACGTACAGCGACGGGGTGAGCAGCAGGGCCGTTCCGAGGCCGAACACCGCCGACCCCGCCATGACCGTCCGGCGCGGCCCGAGCCGGCCGATCAGCAGACCGCCGACGACCGAGCCGCCGAGCGCGCCGACGGCCTCGGTGGTCTCCAGCACGCCGAGGAACTGCGGCGAGCGGTGCAGCCCGTGCTGGGTCAGTGCGAACAGCACCGGCTGGAGCAGGCTCAGCACGAAGCCGGCGGCGGCGGTGGCCACCACCAGCGGCCGCAGCCCGACCGAACCGCGCAGGTGGACGAAGCCCGCCAGCACCTCGGTGCGCCAGCGCAGGCCCGAGGGCTCCGGCTTGACCTCCTCCACCCGCAGGGTGAGGAAGCTCAGCGCGGCCAGCAGCAGCACGCCGAGGTCGGCCACGGCCACCACGTGCCCGCCGAACCAGCCGTAGAGGCCCGAGCCGAGCAGCGGCGCCACCAGGGTGGTGCCGGCCCGGGCGCTCTGGGTCAGCCCGGCCGCCGCACCGAAGTCCTGGCGCTCCGTCAGGATGCTGCGCAGCAGCGCGCTCTGCGCCGGGGCGAGGACGGCCCCGGCCAGGCCGCAGACCGTGGCGGTGCAGTAGATGATCCAGACCGTGTCCCGGCCGTCAACCAGCAGCAGCGGCAGCAGCGACACCGCCACCGCCAGGTTGACCCCGACCAGCAGTGGTTTGCGGCGGACCCGGTCGGCGAGCAGGCCGCCGAGCGGCAGCAGCAGCAGTGGCGCGGAGAAGCAGAACAGCACCAGACCGGCGGCGGAGTTGCTGCCGGTCAGCACCTTGGCCCAGATGCCGAGGGCGATGGAGAGGGCGCTGTCACCGAGGACGGACAGGGTCTGCCCGGCGAGGTAGCGCCGGAACTCCGGGCGGACCAACAGCGGGTGCATGGCGGTTCCTTCGCTGCGCCGACGGCGCTTCGGGGTGTGCAGGGGCGTGCGGGGTGTGCGGTGGTGCAGGGCGCCCGGAGTGCGCCCTGACGCACGCGGGGTGCTCAGGGCGCCGGGCGGTCAGGGTGCGACGGGGTGGGCCGGGGCGAGCGGTGCGACGGCGGCGAAGCCCTCGGTCAGCGCGTCGTTGGCGTCCTTCTCGCCGATGGCGACCCGGATGCCCCGGCCGGGGTAGTAGCGGACGGCCACGCCCAGGCGCTCCAGCTCCGCGCGCAGCGGGAGCTGGTCGCCGGGGGCGTCGACCCACAGGAAGTTGGTGACGCTGGGCGCCACCGTCCAGCCGAGCCGCAGCAGTTCGGCCCGGGTGCGTTCCCGCTCCGCGGTGATCTCGGCGATCCGCCGCGCCATCTCGTCCCCGGCGGCGACGGCGGCGAGCAGGCCCGCCTCCTGGAGCCGGTTCACCGCGTACGGCACCTGGTGGTCCCGCACCCGCTGGGCCACCGACTCCTGCGCCAGCGCGTAGCCGATCCGCAGCGCGGCGATGCCGTGCGACTTGGACAGGGTGCGCAGCACCACCAGGTTCGGCCACTCGGCGATCCGGGCCGGTACGTCCGGGGCCTGCCAGTCCTGGGCGAAGTCGACGTACGCCTCGTCGAGCAGGATCAGCGCGGTGGACGGCACCCGGCGGAAGAACTCCGTCAGCTCGGCCCAGGAGTAGACCGTGCCGGTCGGGTTGTGCGGGTTGCACAGCACGACGATCCGGGTGCGCTCGTCCATCCGCTCGGCCATCGCGGCCAGGTCGTGCCGGGCGTCGGGGCCGAGCGGGACCGGACGGGCCTCGGCCCGGGCGATCTCGCAGAACAGCGGGTACGCGTCGAAGCAGGGCTCCGAGTGCACCACGTTGTCGCCGGGCTCGACCACCGCGTGGAAGAGGTCCAGTGCCACGCCCGCCGAGCCGTGGCCGACCACGACCTGGCCGGCCGGGACGCCCTGCCAGGCGGCGACGATCCCGGCGATCCGCTCCGGACGGAAGTCCGGGTAGCGGTGCAGGTCGGCACTGGCCTCGGCCAGCGCGGCCAGCACCGACGGCAGCGGAGGGTACGGGTGCTCGTTCTGCGCCAGCAGGTGTCTGGCGGTCGACGGGGCGGCCATCAGTCGGCCTGGAGGACGTAGAGCCAGGAGTGCGGGGTGGCCAGCGCCTCGACGCGGTCGATCCGCAGGCCGGCGTCGGTGAAGAGCTGCTCGTAGGTCGCCTTGGTGTGCAGCGGGACGCCCATCATCGCGTGCGCCAGCTCGAAGCCGACCGAGAAGACCGGCTGGGCGCCGTCGGAGGTGCCCGGGTCGCGCAGCATGGTGTCGCCGAGGACGAAGGTGCGGGCCTTCGGGAAGGCCTCCCGCATCCGGGTGAAGATCGAGGAGCGGGTGGTCGGGTCGGCCAGCAGGTCGTGCAGCAGGAAGAAGCTCATCACGGTGTCGACCTCGGCCACCTCGGCGGCCTCGGCGTCGTTGTCGATCTGGGTGCCGAGCAGGCCCAGCACGTCCGCGCGGACGGCGGTGACCCGGTCCTGCATGCCGGCCTCGGCGATGTCGCGGCGGGCGATGTCGGTGGCCGGACGGCTGATGTCGATGCCCAGGCCCCGGCTGCCCTCGCGCTGCGAGACCACGCGGCGCACCCGGGCGGAGGTGCCGGAGCCCAGGTCGGCGATGGTGCGGAAGTCGATGCCGCTGAGCACGTCGGTCAGCTGCGCGGCGAACAGCGACTGGTCGCACTGGGCGGAGCCGAGGGCGACCATCGCCTCGTCGCGGAAGACGTCCTCGTTGTAGCGGTGGGTGCCGGCGCTCAGGTGGCCGGCGCGGCCGAACACGTCGTGGTAGCCGCCGACGGCCCAGGTGAAGTAGCCGCGCGCGGCGGCGATCTCCAGACCGGCCTCGGTGGGCAGGTAGGCGTCGCCGTCGGCCTTGAGGTAGCCGTAGTCGGCGGCGGCGCGCAGTACGGCCTCGGTGCGGGCGGTGTCGCCGGCCTGGACGGTGGCCTCGGCGGCCGAGAGCGGCTCGCCGCGACCGATCGTCTCCAGCAGGCCGATCCGGTCCAGCGCGAAGATCACGTTGGCGGCGATGAAGCCGTTGTAGGCGTCGGTCGAGGTGATCGGCGACGGGGTGATGCCACGCCAGGTGTCGGGGATGGCCGCAGTGGTCATGGTGGTGTCCGTTTCTCCGTGGGCGGACCGGGTGTGGTCCGCGTGGTGTGCGCAGGTCGGTCGCCTGCGGTCGGTAGGGGTGTCGAGTCGGTGGGTCGGCGGGGCGGACGGGTCAGGGAGCCAGGTGGGCGGCGAGCACCGGGCCGATGACGGCGAGTGCTTCGGAGCTCGTCATCGCGCCGTGGGTGCTCGGCACCTCGTGGACGTCGAGCCGACCGCCCAGGTGCGGGCGCCAGCTCTCCGGGTCGGGAGCGTCGGCCGGCCGGTCCTTGGCGGCGGTGAAGAACACCGCGTCGCCGTCGTAGCCGGGCAGCGGGAGCGTGTGGGACAGCTCGGCGTTGGCCTGGAAGACCGAGACCACCCGGGCCACCCCGGCGCCGCTGAGGCCGGCGAGCGGGCCCTCGCCGTCCCGGACGAGTGCGGCGTAGCCGTCCTCGTCCGCGGGCCAGGCGGTGATCTCCCCGGCCGGGTGGCCGAGCGAGTCGAGGATCACGGCGAGCTGCGCCGGGTCGTCCCGCCACTGCTCGGGCCCCGGCTCGCCGGTGCCCGGGTAGGCGTCCAGCAGGGCCAGCAGCCGGACCTCCTCGCCCTGTTCGCGCAGCAGCGCGGCGATCGCGTGGGCGACGGCCCCGCCGAAGGACCAGCCGAGCAGGGCGTACGGGCCCTCGGGGCGGACGGCGCGGATCCGTGCCAGGTAGGTCCGGGCCAGCTCCGCGACGGAGGCCGGGTGCGCGGTTGGGTCGGCCAGGCCGGGGGCCTGGAGGCCGTAGATCGGCTGTTCGGCGTCGAGGTGGCGCAGCAGGCCGGTGTAGACCCAGCTGATGCCGGCGGCCGGGTGGACGCAGAACAGCGGCGGGCGCGAGCCGCGGGTGCGGATCGGCAGCAGGACGGGGAAGCTCTCGGCGGCCGGGCCCTGGTCGAGCCGCTCGGCCAGCCGGGCGACGGTCGGCGCCTCGAACACCGCACGGACGCCGATCTGCTCGTCCTCGCCGACCAGGTCGCGCAGGTCCGCGACCAGCCGGCCGGCCAGCAGCGAGTGCCCGCCCAGCTCGAAGAAGTTGTCGTCCACGCCGACCTTCTCCAGCCCGAGCAGGTCGGCGAACAGACCGCAGAGCAGCTCCTCCCGGGGCGTCGCGGGCGCCCGCCCGGAGCCGAGCCAGGTGGTGTCGGGGGCCGGCAGGGCCTTGCGGTCGACCTTGCCGTTGGCGGTGAGCGGCAGGGCGTCGAGGGCGACGATCGCCGAGGGCACCATGGAGTCCGGCAGGGACGCGCCGACGTGGGCCCGCAGCGCGGCCTGGTCGACCACCTGGCCCGGGTGGGCGACGGCGTAGCCGACCAGCCGGCGGTCGCCCGGGCGGTCCTCCCGGACCAGCACGAACGCCCGGGCCAGGGACGGGTGCCGGGTGAGCACGGCCTCGATCTCGCCGGGCTCGATCCGGAAGCCGCGGACCTTGACCTGGTGGTCGGTGCGGCCGAGGTACTCCAGGGTGCCTCCCCCAGCGCCCCCAGCCTGGCGGCTGGGAGGTGCCCCCACCGGCCGGGGGGACCCCCATGGCCGGCGGCGGACCAGGTCGCCGGTGCGGTACATCCGGCTGCCGGGGGCGCCGTACGGGTCGGCGACGAAGCGCTCGGCGCTCTGGCCCGGCCGGTTGAGGTAGCCGCGGGCCAGACCGGCGCCCGCGATGTACAGCTCGCCCTCGACCCCGGCCGGGACGGGCTGGAGCGCGGCGTCCAGGACGTACAGCCGGGTGTCCGGGACGGGCCGGCCCATCGGCGGGGCGATCCGGCCGCTGAGCGGACTGCTCATGCTGGCGCAGACGGTGGACTCGGTCGGGCCGTAGGCGTTGACCATCCGCAGCCGGGCCGACCAGTGCTCGACCAGGTCGGGCGGGCAGGCCTCGCCGGCCACCACCAGGGTGGCGCCCGGCGGCAGCGCGTCCGGGGCGAGGACGGCCAGCGCGGTCGGCGGCAGGGTCAGGTGGGTGACGCCCTGTTCGGCGACCAGCTCGGCCAGCGCGGGGCCGGGCAGCAGCCGGTCGGCGTCGCCGAGGACGGCCCGGGCGCCGGTGAGCAGCGCCATGCCCAGCTCCCAGACGGCCGCGTCGAAGGACGGCGAGGCGAACAGCAGCACCCGGCTGTCCGGGGTGACGGCCAGGCCCCGGCGCTGGCCCTCCACCATGGCGGCGAGGCCGGTGTGGGTCACCACCACGCCCTTGGGGCGGCCGGTGGAGCCCGAGGTGTAGATGACGTACGCGGCCGAGTGCGGCGTGATCGCGGTGTCGGTGAGGTCGTGCGCCGGGTGGCCGGAGGCGTCCAGGTCCTCGATCAGCAGTCGCGGGACGGCGCTGTCGGCGAGCAGGCCGTCGGCCAGCGCCTTGCTGGTGAGGACCAGCGCGGGTTTGGCGTCGTCCAGCATGTAGGCGATCCGGTCGGCCGGGTAGCGCGGGTCCAGCGGCTGGAAGACCGCGCCGGCCTTGAGCACGGCGAGCTGGGCGACGATCAGCTCGATCGAGCGCTCCAGGGCGATCGCGACGAACCGCTCGGGGCCCGCGCCGTGCTCGACCAGCAGCCGGGCGAAGCGGTTGGCGCGCTCGTTCAGCTCGCGGTAGGTGACCTGCACGGCGTCGAAGGAGAGCGCGACGGCGTCCGGGCGGGCGGCGGCCTGCGCCTCGAAGAGCGCCGGGAAGGTGCCGAGCGGGAGGTTCTCCCGGGTGTCGTTCCAGCCGGTGAGCAGCTGCTCCCGCTCCTGGGGCGCCAGCACCTCGACCCGGCCCACCCGCTGGTCCGGGTCGGCCAGCACCGCGCGCAGGGCGCGCTCGAAGCGGGCGGCCGTCGCCTCGGCGGTGGCCCGGTCGAACAGGTCGACGGCGTACTCCACCGTCAGGCCCAGCCCGGCGGGTGCTCCGGCCGCGTCGAAGCTCTCGCTGAAGGCGAAGGTCAGGTCGAACTTGGCGAGCTCGGAGTCCAGTTGTTCGACCCGGCCGGGCAGGCCGCCGAGGCTGATCTCCCCGGCGTCGCCGCCGGAGGTCAGCATCACCTGGCAGAGCGGGTGGCGGGCGGTCGAACGCACCGGATTGAGCAGCTCGACCAGCCGCTCGAAGGGCACGTCCTGGTGCTCGAAGGCGTCCAGGGTGGCGACCCGGACGCGCTCCACCAGCTGCCGGAAGGTGGGGTCGCCGGACGTGTCGGTGCGCAGCACCAGGGTGTTGACGAAGAAGCCGACCAGGTCCTCCAGCGCCTCGTCGGTGCGGCCGGCCACCACGGTGCCGATCGGCAGGTCGGTGCCCGCGCCGATCCGGCCCAGCGTGGTGGCCAGTGCGGCCTGCATCACCATGAACACGCTGGCCCGGCTCTGCTGCGCCAGCTCGGCCAGGGAGGCGTGGAGTCCGGCGTCCATCCGGAGCTCCACCGCGGCGCCCCGGCGGCTCGGGGCGGCGGTGCGGCGGCGGTCGAAGGGGAGCGTCAGCTCCTCCGGGAGGTCGGCCAGGGTGCGCTGCCAGTAGGCGAGTTGGTCGGTCAGCAGGGCGCTGGGCCGCTCGTCGGTGCCGAGCAGTTCGTGCTGCCAGAGGGTGTAGTCGGCGTACTGCACCGGCAGCGGCCGCCAGTCGGGGGCGGTGCCGGTGCGGCGGGCCTCGTAGGCCTCGGCGAGGTCGCGCAGCAGCGGGACCACGGACCAGCCGTCGGTGGCGATGTGGTGCATCAGGACCAGCAGGACGTGCTCGTCGTGCGGCAGCGAGAACAGGGTGGCGCGCACCGGCAGGTCGCGGGCGAGGTCGAAGACCTCCGACCCGGCCTCGGCCAGGGCCGCCCGGAGCTGCTCCTCGGTGGCCACCGGTACGGTGCGCAGCGGGAGTTCGGGGTTCTCCAGGAGCAGCTGGTGCGGCTGTCCGTCGGTGGTCGGGTAGACGGTGCGCAGCACCTCGTGGCGGTCGAGCACGTCCGCCAGGGCCGCCTGGAGGGCGCCGGCGTCGACCCGGCCGGTCAGCCGGACCGCGCACGGGGTGTTGTAGAGCGCGCTCGGTCCCTCGAACTGGTCGATGAACCAGAGGCGTTGCTGCGCGGGGGAGAGCGGGATGCGCCCGGGCCGCTCGACCGGGCGCAGGGCCGCACGGGCGGCGCCCGGGGTGGGCAGGGCGGCGGCCAGCGCGGCCACGCTCGGGGCGTCGAACAGCGCCCGGACGGGCAGTTCGGTGCCGAGCGCGGTGCGGATGCGGCTGACCAGCTTGGTGGCGAGCAGCGAGTGGCCGCCCAGGTCGAAGAAGCTGTCGTCGATTCCGATCCGGTCCAGCCCGAGGACGTCGGTGAAGAGTTCGCAGAGCGTGCGCTCGGTGTCGGTGCGCGGGGCGCGGCCCTCGGTCGCCCCGGTGTAGTCGGGGGCGGGCAGGGCGCGGCGGTCGACCTTGCCGTTGGCGGTCACCGGGAGGGCGTCGAGGACGATCACGGCGGCCGGGAGCATGTAGCCGGGCAGGCTGTCGGCGACGGCGGCGCGCAGCTCGGCGGCAGTGCCCTGGCCGGTGGCGTACACCACCAGGCGCTTGTCGCCGGGCTGGTCCTCGCGGACCACCGCGAAGGCCTGGCCGACGGCGGGAAGGGCGGTGAACGCGGCCTCCACCTCGCCGAGTTCGATCCGGAAGCCGCGGATCTTCACCTGGTCGTCGGCCCGGCCGAGGAACTCCAGCACGCCGTCGGCGGTCCAGCGGACCAGGTCGCCGGTGCGGTACATCCGGCTGCCGGGCTCGCCGAACGGGCAGGCCACGAAGCGCTCGGAGGTCAGGCCGGGGCGGCCGACGTAGCCGCGGGCCAGGCCGGCGCCGGCGATGTACAGCTCGCCGGCCACGCCGGCCGGCACCGGGCGCAGCGCGGTGTCCAGCACGTACGGCCGGGTGTTGGCCAGCGGGCGGCCGATCGGCACCACGGCGGGGACGGGCTCGCCCGGGTTCATGGTGAAGGTGGTCTTGATGGCGGTGGTCTCGGTGGGTGCGTACACCGCGACCACGGAGGTGTCCGGGCAGGCCCGGTGGAGGCGGCGGACGGACTCCGGCGGGACGACGTCGCCGCCGGTCCACACCTGCCGGACGTTCCGGAAGGCGGCCGGGTCCTCGTCGGCCATCAGCCGCAGCAGGCCGGACGGGGCCTGGACCAGGGTCACCCGGTGGGCGGTGATGGTCTCGGCGAGGCGGCGGATGTCCAGCTCGCCGGGCTCGGCGAGCACGATCGCCCCGCCGGTGACCAGCGGCGCCCAGATCTCGGTGGTGGAGGCGTCGAAGGCGGTGGGCGAGTGCAGCAGCACGCGCTCGTGGTGGCCGGCCCGGAAGTGCGGGTTTCCCAGCAGGTCCACCACGTTGCGGTGGGTGACGGCGACGCCCTTGGGCACCCCGGTCGAGCCCGAGGTGTACATCACGTAGACCAGCTGGCCGGGCAGGACCGGCACGGCCGGGTTGCCCGCCGCGGGGGCCTCGGCGAGCAGCGCCCCGGTGACCTCGACGGTGGCGAAGCCCTCGGTGGCGAGCACCGGGTGGCCCTGGTGGGCCGGGTCGACGAGCAGCAGGCCGGTGCGGGTGTCGGCGAGGATGTGCTGGAGCCGGTCCAGCGGGTAGCGGTCGTCCAGCGGGACGTAGGTGCCGCCCGCCTTGGCGATCGCGAGGACGGCGGTGAGCAGCCCGGCGGAGCGCTCCATCAGCACCGCGACCGGCTGTTCGGTGGTCAGGCCGCGCTCCAGCAGCAGGGCGGCGAGCCGGTTGGCGCGGTCGTTCAGTTCGGCGTAGTCGAGCCGCTCGGTGCCGGAGACCAGGGCGAGGGCCTCGGGGGTGGCGGCGGCCTGCGCCTCGAACAGCCGGGGCAGGCTCTGCTCGGCGACCGGCGCGGCCGGTCCGTTCCAGCCGGTGAGCAGCTGCTCGCGCTCGGCCGGGTCGAGGATCTCGATGCCGCCGATCGGCGCGTCCGGGGTGGCCACGGCGGCGCGCAGGACGCGCACCAGCCGCTCGGCGAGGGAGACGGCGGTGGCGTGGTCGAAGAGGTCGGCCGCGTAGTCGACGGCGGCGCGGACGCCCAGGCAGGTGCCGTCGGCGGCGAGCCGCTCGACGAAGTTGAAGTTGAGGTCGAACTGGGCCTGGGCCTCGCCGACCTCGATCGGGGTACCCACCGCGGCGCCGAAGGCGAGGTCGCCGTCCCGCTCCGCGTTCAGGGTGACGACGGTCTGGAAGAGCGGGTGGCGGGCGGGGGTGCGGGTCGGGTTGAGGTGTTCCACCAGGCGCTCGAAGGGGATGTCCTGGTGGTCGTAGGCGTCCAGGTCGGCGCGCCGGACCCGGTCGAGCAGCTCGTGGAAGGTGGGGTCGCCGGAGGTGTCGGTGCGCAGCAGCAGGGTGTTGACGAAGAAGCCGACCAGGTCGTCGAGGGCCTCGTCGGTGCGGCCGGCGACGGGGGTGCCGAGCGGCAGGTCGGTGCCGGCGCCGAGGCGGGTGTAGAGGGTGGCGACCGCGGCCTGCAGCGCCATGAACAGGCTGGCGTGCCGGCTGGAGGCCAACTCGGTGAGTGCGGAGTGCAGTTCGGCGTCGATCTCGAAGTCGGCGGCGCCGCCGCGGCGGCTCGCCGCGGCCGGGCGCGGACGGTCGTAGGGGAGCGCCAGCTCCTCCGGCATTCCGGACAACTCCTGCTGCCAGTGGGCGAGTTGCAGGCAGACGACGCTCTCCGGGTCGTCCTCCTCGCCGAGCAGTTCGCGCTGCCAGAGGGTGTAGTCGGCGTACTGCACCGGCAACGGCTCCCACTGCGGCTCGGTGCCGGCCAGCCGGGCGCGGTACGCCTCGGCGAGGTCGCGGAAGAGCGGGGCGACCGACCAGCCGTCGCTGGCGATGTGGTGGGTGAGCAGCAGCAGGACGTGCTCGTCCTTCGCGGGCAGGGCGTACAGCCAGGCCCGGACGGGCAGGTCGGAGCTCAGGTCGAAGACCTGCCCGGCGGCCTCGCGCATCCGTGCGTGCAGCTCGGCCTCGTCCGCCACCGGCACCCGGTGCAGCGGCGGGCGCCCCTCGGTGAGGATGCGCTGGTAGGGCTGGCCGTCGGTGGTGGGGAAGACGGTGCGCAGCACCTCGTGCCGGTCCACCACGTCCCCGAGCGCGCCTTCGAGGGCGGCGGCGTCGAGCTCGCCGGTCAGCCGGAGGGCGAACGGAGTGTTGTAGAGGGCGCTCGGGCCCTCGAACTGTTCGATGAACCAGAGTCGCTGCTGGGCGAACGACAACGGGATCAAGGTCTGCCTCCGACTGGCGACGTACGGCTGTTGTGGCTGGTGGCTGCTGTGACAGGTGAGGGGGCGGCGGTCGTGCGGCGGGGCGGGCCGCGCCACCGGTGGGACCGGTGGGCGGGCCCGCGTCCCGTCGCGGGTCAGGCTTGGGCGCCGGGGCGGCGCATCGGCCGCAGGGCCGGGCGGGCCTTCTTCGGGGCGGGCGCCTCTTCGCCCCCGGGCAGGACGGCGGCGAGGGCGGCGACCGTGGGTGCGTCGAACAGCGCGCGGATCGGCAGCTCCACGCCGAGGGTGGCGCGGATGCGGCTGACCAGCCGGGTGGCGAGCAGGGAGTGGCCGCCGAGGTCGAAGAACCGGTCGTCGATGCTGACCACCGGCACGCCCAGCACCTCGGCGAACAGGGCGCAGAGTTCCCGCTCGCGCTCGGTGCGCGGGGCGCGGCCCTCGGCCGCCCCGGCGTACTCGGGCGCGGGCAGGGCCCGGCGGTCGACCTTGCCGTTGGCCGTGACCGGCAGGCTGTCCAGGACGACCACGGCGGCCGGGAGCATGTAGCCGGCGAGGCGGTCCGCGACGAAGGCGCGCAGTTCGCCGTCGGTGGCCTTGCCGGTGGCGTACACCACCAGGCGCTTGTCGCCCGGCTGGTCCTCGCGGACCACCGCGAGCGCCTGGCCGACGCTCTCGTGGGCGGTGAACGCGGCCTCCACCTCGCCGAGTTCGATCCGGAAGCCGCGGATCTTCACCTGGTCGTCGGCCCGGCCGAGGAACTCCAGGACGCCGTCCGCCGTCCAGCGGGCGAGGTCGCCGGTGCGGTACATCCGGTTGCCCCGTCCGTCGAAGGGACAGGCGACGAAGCGCTCGGCGCTGAGTGCCGGGCGGCCGACGTAGCCGCGGGCCAGGCCGGCCCCGGCGATGTACAGTTCGCCCGCCACTCCGGCCGGCACCGGCTGCAGTCCGGCGTCCAGCACGTACAGCCGGGTGTTGGCCAGCGGGCGCCCGATCGGCACCGTGCTCGGCACCGCCGTGGCGTCGGGCATCGGATACTGGGTGGCGCACAGGGTGGTCTCGGTCGGCCCGTACAGGGCCCGCACCGCGATGCCCGGGACGGCCTCCAGCACCCGGCGCACGGCCGGGGCGGAGACCACGTCACCGCCGGTCAGCACCTCGCGCACGCCGGCGAAGATGCCCGGGTCCTCCTCCGCGATGACCCGGAACAGGCCGGCGGTGACGTGCACGTGGGTGAGCGCGTGGACCCGGACCAGCTCGCGGATGGCGGCCGCGTCCAGGTCGCCCTGGGGCGCGACGACCACCTGGCCGCCGGAGAGCAGCGGTACCCAGATCTCGTAGGTCGAGGCGTCGAAGGCGTGCGGTGCGTGGAACAGCACCCGCAGGCCCTCGTCGTGCCGCCAGCACGGGTCGGTGGCGAGCTGCACCACGTCCCGGTGGCTGATCGCGATGCCCTTGGGCTCCCCGGTGGAGCCGGAGGTGAACATCACGTACGCGAGCTGTTCCGGGTGGGGCGCGGTCCGGTGGGCGCGCCGCTCGCGCGGCCCGTCGAACCAGCCCTCGGTGAGCGGCAGGACGGGGCAGGGGGCGTCGGTGGCCAGCGGGTGGTCGCGGTGCGCCGGGTCGACCAGGACGAGCGCCGCGGCCGTCTCCGCGGTGATCCGGCGCAGCCGCTCGGCCGGGTGCCGGTCGTCCAGCGGGACGTAGCTGCCGCCCGCCTTGGCGACCGCGAGGATCGCCACCAGCAGGTCGGCGCAGCGGTCCATCAGCAGGACCACCGGCGTCTCGGGGCCGACCCCGGCGCCGGTCAGGTGGGCCGCCAGGTGCTCGGCCCGGGAGTCCAGTTCGGCGTAGCTGAGGGTGCCGTCCTCGGAGACCACGGCCGGCGCGTCGGGGGTGGCGGCGGCCTGCGCCTCGAACAGCTCCGGCAGGGTCGCGTCCGGGACGGGCGCGGCGGTGTCGTTCCAGCCGGTGAGCAGCTGCTCGCGCTCGGCCGGGTCGAGGATCTCGATGCCGCCGATCGGCGCGTCCGGGGCGGCCACGGCGGCGCGCAGCACCCGCAGCAGGCGCTCGCCGAGGGCGGCCACGGTGGCGTGGTCGAAGAGGTCGGCCGCGTACTCGACCGCCACCGTCAGGCCCGCCTGCGGGCCCTGCTCGGTGAAGCGGAAGGACAGGTCGAACTTGGCCACGTCCAGCTCGAAGGGGTGCTCCGCGCAGCCCAGGTCGCCGAACGCGGCCGGCACCGTGACCCGGCTCTCCAGCGCCACCAGGGTCTGGAAGAGCGGGTGGCGGGCGGGGGTGCGGGTCGGGTTGAGGTGTTCGACCAGGCGCTCGAAGGGGATGTCCTGGTGGTCGTAGGCGTCCAGGTCGGTGCGCCGGACCCGGTCGAGCAGCTCCCGGAAGGTGGGGTCGCCGGAGGTGTCGGTGCGCAGCAGCAGGGTGTTGACGAAGAAGCCGACCAGGTCGTCGAGGGCCTCGTCGGTGCGGCCGGCGACGGGGGTGCCGAGCGGCAGGTCGGTGCCGGCGCCGAGGCGGGTGTAGAGGGTGGCGACCGCGGCCTGCAGCGCCATGAACAGGCTGGCGTTCTGCGCTGCCGCCAACTCGCCGAGCCTGCCGTGAAGTTCGGCGCCGACGGCGACCTCCACCAGGCCGCCCCGGTGCCCTGGTACGGCCGGGCGCGGACGGTCGTAGGGCAGCGCCAGCTCCTCCGGGGCGTCGGCCAGGGTGCGCTGCCAGTAGGCGAGTTGGTCGGTCAGCAGGGCGCTGGGCCGCTCGTCGGTGCCGAGCAGTTCGCGCTGCCAGAGGGTGTAGTCGGCGTACTGCACCGGCAGCGGTGCCCGGGTGGGCGTGGTGCCGGTGCGGCGGGCCTCGTACGCCTCGGCGAGGTCGCGGAAGAGCGGGGCGACCGACCAGCCGTCGCTGGCGATGTGGTGCATCAGGACCAGCAGGACGTGCTCGTCGTGCGGCAGCGACAGCAGGGTGGCGCGCACCGGCAGGTCGTGGGCGAGGTCGAAGACCTCCTCGCCGGCCGCGACCAGCGCGGTCCGCAGCTGCGCCTCGTCGGCCACCCACACCTGGCGCAGGGACGACTCCTCGGCCTCGGCGACCACCTGGTGCGGCTGTCCGTCGGTGGTCGGGAAGACGGTGCGCAGCACCTCGTGCCGCCGCACCACGTCCCGGACCGCCTGCTCCAGGGCGGGGACGTCGACGGCGCCGGTGAGCCGGACCGCGACGGGGGTGTTGTAGAGCGCGCTCGGCCCCTCGAACTGCTCGATGAACCACAGGCGCTGCTGGGCGGAGGAGAGCGGCAAGCGCTCCGGCCGCTCGGCCGGGCGCAGGGCCGGGCGGGCCGCCGTGGAGTCGGGCAGTGCGGCGGTGAGCAGGGCCACCGTCGGGTTGTCGAAGAGCGTGCGGATCGGCAGCTCGGCGCCGAGGCCGGCGCGGATGCGGCTGACCAGCCTGGTGGCGAGCAGCGAGTGCCCGCCGCGGTCGAAGAAGTTGTCGTCGATGCTGATCCGGGTGAGCCCGAGGACCTCGGCGAACAGCTCGCACAGGGCCTGCTCGGTGGCGTTGCGCGGCTCGCGCCCGCCGTCGGCGCCGTTGTAGTCGGGCGCGGGCAGGGCCTTGCGGTCCACCTTGCCGTTGGGGTTCACCGGCAGCTCGTCGAGGACGACGATGGCGGCCGGCAGCATGTAGCCGGGCAGCCGGTCGGTGACGAAGCCGCGCAGCTCGTCGGCCCGTACCTCGCCGGTGACGTACGCGACCAGGCGCTTGTCGCCCGGCTGGTCCTGGCGGACCGCCACGCAGACCTGGCCGACCGCCGGGTGGGCGGTGAACGCCGCCTCCACCTCGCCGAGTTCGATCCGGAAGCCGCGCAGCTTGACCTGGTCGTCCGCTCGGCCGACGAACTCCAGTTCGCCGCTGGGGGTCCAGCGCACCACGTCGCCGGTGCGGTACATCCGGCCGCCGGGCTCGCCGAACGGGCAGGCCACGAAGCGCTCGGAGGTCAGGCCGGGACGGCGGACGTAGCCGCGGGCCAGGCCGGAGCCGCCGATGTACAGCTCGCCGGGCACACCGACCGGCACCGGGCGCAGCCCGGAGTCCAGCACGTACAGCCGGTTGTTGGGCAGCGGGCGGCCGATCGGCACGATGTTCGGCACCTCGGCGGCCGAGGTCATCGGGAAGTGCGTCGCGAAGGTGGTCGTCTCGGTCGGCCCGTAGACGTTGATCAGCCGCAGCCCGGGGCAGCTGTCCAGCACCCGCCGCATGGCGACCGGCGAGGCGATGTCCCCGCCCGTCCACACCTCGTGCAGCCCGGTGAACGTCTCCGGGGCCTCGGCGGCCAGCACGTTGAAGAGGCCGACGCTGATCCAGGCGGAGGTGGTCCGCTCGTGGCCGATCACCGCCGCCAGCTCCGCGATGCCGAGCCGGCCGGCCGGGGCGATCACCAGCTGGCCGCCGGAGAGCAGCGGGGTCCAGATCTCGTAGGTGGAGGCGTCGAAGGCGGAGGGCGCGTGCACGGGCAGCCGCTCGTGGCCGCCGCCGGTGAACTGGCCACCGAGCGCGAGGTCCACCACCCCGCGGTGGGTGATGGCGATGCCCTTGGGCACGCCGGTCGAGCCGGAGGTGTGCATCACGTACACCAACTGGTCGGCGTGCTGCGGCAGTCCGAGGTTCTCGGGGTGCTCCTCGGCCTGCGGGGCGAGCACCGTCAGCCCGTCCAGCGCGGGGTGCTCGCGGTGCGCGGCGTCGGCCAGCACCAGCTCGGCTCCGGCGTCCGCGAGGACGGTCCGCAGCCGGTCCGTCGGCTGGGCGTCGTCCAGCGGCACGTAGAGGCCGCCGGCCTTGAGCACGGCCAGGATCGCCACCACCTGGGCGGCCGAGCGGTCGATCATCAGCGCGACCGGCGTCTCCCGGACGACCCCGGCCTCGACCAGCCGCAGCGCCAGGCCGTTGGCCCGGGCGTTGAGCTGGGCGTAGGTCAGCTCGGCGTCGTCGGCGGTGAGCGCGACCGCGTCCGGGGTCGCGGCGGCCCGCGCCTCGAACAGCTCGGGCAGTGAGCCCTCCGGCAGCGGGGTGCTGGTGCCGCTCCACTCTGTGGTCAGCTCGGCGCGCTCGGCCGCGGTCAACACCTCGACGGTGCCGATGAGTTCGGCCGGGTCGGCGACGATCCGGTCGAGCAGGGCCAGGAAGCGGTCCAGCAGGGCGCGGGCCTCGCCGGCGGTGAAGGCGTCCGGCTGGTGGTCCAGCCGCAGCTGGAGGCCGTCGCCGGGGGTGAGGGCCAGCACCAGCGGGTAGTGGGCGCTGTCGACGTCCTCGACCAGGGTGACGTGGGTGGCGCCGCTCGGGTCGGCGTCGTCCAGGGCGGACGGGTCCGGGTAGTTGCCGTACACCGTGACGGTGTCGAACAGGCTGCCCATTCCGGCGAGTTGCTGGATCTCGGTGAGGCTGAGGTGCTGGTGGTCCAGCAGCGCGGACTGCTCGTGCTGCAGGCGCAGCAGCAGCCGGCCCCAGCTCTCCGCCTGGTCCAGGCGCACCCGTACCGGCACGGTGTTGATGAGCAGGCCCATCATCCGCTCCACGCCCGGCAGGTCGTGCGGCCGGCCGGAGACGGTGGTGCCGAACAGCACGTCCTCGCGTCCGGTGAGCCGGGCCAGCAGCACGCCCCAGGCCGCCTGGACCAGGGTGTTGAGGGTGACGCCGTAGCGGCGGGCGGTGCGGGACAGCGCCTCGGTGGTCTCCGGGGTGAGCCCGGTGTGCAGGCGCAGCGGCAGCTGCGGGGTGGCGGCGGAGCGGCCGGGGGCGAGCAGGGTGGGCTCGTCGGCGCCGGCCAGCGCCTGGGCCCAGGCGGCGCGGGCGGCCGCGCCGTCGCGCCGGGTGATCCAGCGCAGGTACTCGCGGTACGGGGCCGCCGGGGCCATCGGCTGTTCGAAGTACAGGTCCCACAGTTCCTCGGCGAACAGCGGGGTGGACCAGCCGTCCAGCAGGATGTGGTGCGCGGAGGCGATCAGCTGGTGGCGCTCGGGGGCGAGCCGGAGCAGGGTGTAGCGCAGCAGCGGCGGGCGGTCGAGGTCGAAGCGGCGGCCGTACTCGGCGGCGGCGATCCGCGCGGCCTGGGCCCGCGGGTCGGCGTGGGAGGTCAGGTCGACGACGGTGAAGGGCAGGTCGACGCCGTCCGGGACGACCTGTACGGGCGGGCCGTCGTGCCGCTGGTGGAACGCGGCCCTGAGGTTCGGCTGGCGGGTCAGCAGCGCCTCGGCGGCGGAGCGCAGCCGGTCGGCGTCCAGCGGGCCGGTGACGTCGAAGGTCACGACCGAGGTGTAGACGTCGGCGCCGTCGGCGTCGTACGCCGAGTGGAAGGCCATGCCCTGCTGGAGCGGCGAGGTGGGCCAGACGTCCACCAGACGGGCGGGGGCGTGGTGGGCGGCGAGCTCGTCCAGCTCGTCCTGGGTGACGGCGACCAGCGGGAAGTCGGAGGGGGTGTGCCCGCCCGCGTCCGGCCGCTCGGCGTGCTCGGCGAGCGCGCCCAGCGCGGCGAACCAGGCCTCGGCGAAGGCGCGCACCCGCTCCTCGGAGAGCAGCCCGGTGGCGTAGGACCACTGGGCGACCAGCAGCGGGCCCTGCGGGGTGTCCACGGTGGTGGCGTCCAGGCCGAGCACCCGGCCGAGCGCGAGGCCGGTCGCGGCGCCCTCGGTCATCGCCTCCGTCCCGGCGAGCACGTCCTCGGCGGTGACGCCCTCGGGCGCGAAGCGGCCCAGGTAGTTGAACTCGATCTGCGGGTCCGCGTAGCCGTCGAGGACGGCGGCTGTGTCCGGGTTGAGGTGGCGCAGCAGGCCGAAGCCGATGCCGTTGTCCGGGACGGCGCGCAGCTGCTCCTTCACCCGGCCGAGGGCCCGGCCGAGTTCGGCGCCGGCCGCGGTGACCTCGGACCAGGCCGGCGCCCCGGGGGCGAGCCGGACGGGGTAGACGGAGGTGAACCAGCCGGCGGTGCGGTGCAGGTCGACGCCTTCGACGATCTCCTCGCGGCCGTGGCCCTCCACGGTGACCAGCACGGCGCCGTCGGGCCCGGTGGTCTCCTGGCCGCGCCAGTGGCCGAGGGCCAGCGCCAGCCCGGTCAGCAGCACGTCGTTGACCTGGGCGTGGTAGGCGGCGGTGACCTTGGTGAGCAGCGCCCGGGTGGTCTCGGCGGGCAGCACCAGCCGCAGCAGGCCCTCGGTGGCGTAGGTGTCCTGCGCCGGGTCCAGCGGGCGGTCGCCGAGCAGCGGGTCCGGGGTGGCCAACGCGGCCTCCCAGAGCGGGAGTTCGGCGGCCCGGCGGTCGGTCTGCGCCTCGGCGGTGAGGCGCTGGGCCCAGCGGCGGAAGGAGGTCGGCACCGGCGCGAGCCCGACGGCGCGGCCCTCGCGCAGCGCGGCGAGCGCGCCGAGCAGGTCCTCCTCGACGATGCGCCAGGTGACGCCGTCCACCACCAGGTGGTGGATCACCAGCAGCAGCTGCGAGGGCAGTTCGGGCCCGGCGTCGAAACGCACGGCCTGGAGCATCCGGCCGTCCTCGGGCGACAGGCGCTCGCGGGCGGCCCCGGTCTCGGCGCGCAGCGCCTCCGCGGTGGCCCGGCCCTCGACCCGGCGCAGCACGCCGTCGGCGGGGACGGTGCCGGGCTCGGGCACGTGCAGCGTCCAGGGGCGCTCGGCGAGCGGGGAGGTGCGGGCGCGGAACAGGTCGTGGTGGTCGAGCAGGGCCTGGACGGCGGTGGTCAGGTGCTCCTGCGTCGTGCCGGCGGGCAGGGTGAGCAGGGTGGACTGGTAGAAGCTCTCGACCGTGCCGTGCTGCGCGGCCAGCCAGTGCACGATGGGCGTCGGGGGCACCTCGCCGAGACCGGCTCCGGCGGGCTCGACGACGACCGGACCCTCCAGCGGACGGGCGATCTGCGCCAGCGCCTCGACGGTCGGGGCGAGGAACACCTCGCGCGGGGTGAGCTGGAGGCCCGCGTGCCGGGCCCGGGAGACCAGCTGGATGGCCACGATGGAGTCGCCGCCGAGCTCGAAGAAGGAGTCCGTGACGCCCACCCGGGGCAGGCCCAGCACCTCGCCGAACAGCCGGACCAGGGTGTGCTCCAGCTCCCCGGCGGGGGCCCGGCCGTCCTCCTCGCCGGCGCCGAACACCGGCGCCGGCAGGGCGCGCTTGTCCACCTTGCCGTTGGGCGTGAGCGGCAGCCGGTCGAGCACCACGACGGTGGGCACCATGTGGTCGGGCAGCCGCTCCGCGCAGTACGCCCGCAGCTCGGCCGGGTCGGCGGCGCCGACGGTGTAGCCGACCAGGCGGCGCTCGCCCGGGCGGTCCTCGCGGACCAGCACCACGGCCTGGCGCACCTCGGGGTGGGCGGAGAGGGTCTGCTCGATCTCGCCGAGCTCCACCCGGAAGCCGCGGATCTTCACCTGGTCGTCGGCCCGGCCGAGGAAGTCCAGCTGGCCGTCCGGGCGGTAGCTGCCGAGGTCGCCGGTGCGGTACATCCGCTCGCCGGGGGCACCGTACGGGTCGGCCACGAAGCGCTCGGCGGTCAGGCCCGGGCGGTTCAGGTAGCCGCGGGCCAGGTGCGGGCCGGCGAGGTACAGCTCGCCCACGGTGCCCGGCTCGACCGGGCGCAGCCGCTCGTCCAGCACGTGGATGCGCACGTCCTGGCAGGGGCGGCCGATCGGGGGCTGCTCCTCGCCGGTGAGCGGCCCGCTCATGCTGACGATGACGGTGGCCTCGGTGGGCCCGTAGCTGTTGAGCATCAGCCGGCCGCGGCCGCAGCGGGCGGCCAGCTCGCGGGAGACCGCCTCGCCGCCGCCGATCAGGGTGCGCAGCGAGGGCATCGGCAGGTCGGGCAGGGTGGAGATCATCGCGGTGGCGACATCGGCGTGGGTGACGCCGTACTGGTCGATCAGGGCGGCCAGCGCTTCGCCGACCAGCTGGCTCTGCTCGCGCGGCAGCACCAGGGCGGCGCCGGTGGTGAGCGCCACGGACAGGTCGGAGACCGAGACGTCGAAGCTGAGCGAGGAGGCCTGGAGCACCCGGCTGCCGGGGCCGACCCCGGTGGCGGCGACCTGGGTGCCGACCATGCTGGGCAGCCCGGTGTGGGTGACGGCCACGCCCTTGGGCACGCCGGTGGAGCCGGAGGTGTAGATGACGTACGCGGTGTTCAGGGCGCTCACCGGGCGGACCCGCTCGGCGGCGGTGAAGCGGTCCCCGGACTGCGCGGCCAGCTCGGCCCGGTGCTCGGCGGAGTCGAGCAGCAGCCGGGGGGCGCCGGTGCCGGGCAGCTGTCCGGCGGCCTCGGCGGTGGTGAGCACCAGGGCGGCGCGGGAGTCGGTCAGCATGTGGCGCAGGCGCTCGGCCGGGTAGGCCGGGTCGGCGGGCAGCCAGGCGGCGCCGGTCTTGGCGACGGCGAGGATCGCGGTGATCGCCTCGGGGGACTTCGGCAGGGCCAGTGCCACGACGTCCTCGGTGCCCAGGCCGCGGGCGGCCAGCACCCGGGCCAGCCGGTTGGCGCGGGCGTCCAGCTCGGCGTACGTGAGGGTGGTGCCCTCGGCGTACAGCGCGGGGGCGTCCGGGGTGCGGGCGACCTGGGCGTCGACCAGCTCGGTGAGGGTCGGACGGGCGTCGGGACGGGCCTGCGCCAAGTCGGCCAGCCGGGCGGCCAGCGCTGCCGGGGTGGGGGCGTCGGACAGGGCGGGCAGCTCCAGGCGGACGCCGAACTCGGCGTGCACGCGGGCCAGCAGCCGCTCGGCGGCGGGCTGGTCGCCGCCCAGGTCGTAGAAGCCCGCCGCGGGGTCGACCGACTCCCGGCCGAGCACCTCCGCGAACAGTCGGCACAGGACCTCGGCCGCTTCCGGCCGCTGCTCGGCTCTGTGCGTCTGCTGGACCCCGGACATGTGACTCTCTCCCTCGTGCGGCTGGCTCCCGCGGTGGCGGGAGCGGCTTGCTGGGTTGACCTCGGGGCGGTCAGCCCGGCGGTCGGCGGAGCGATGTTGCGGTCGTCTTGCGGTGCTGCGGTGCTGCGGTGCTGCGGTGCTGCGGTGCTGCGGTCCTGTGGTGCTGTGGTGTGCTTCGTGTGACGGCCGTGCGGCGCGTGGGTGCGGTGCTGCGGTGCCGGGGGTGGTGGCGCGCCGGTGCCGTTCGATGCACGCGCGTAGACGGCGGACATGGGACTGCGCCGGCGGCGTGACGGTGCGGCCGCGCGGCGGTGGGGTGCTGCGATGGGGTGGTGACGCGGTGTCGGCGGGCTCCGTGGTGCGGTGTGTCGACGACCGGGGGCGGCCGGGTGAGCGGCGGCCGGGCGGGCGGGTGGTGCGCCGGGCGAGCGGCGGATCCCCGCTGTCGCGTTCGGTGCTGCTGTGCTGCTGCTGCGTCAGTTCGGTGCCGCTGTGCCGCGGTGCTGCTGAGCTGCCGTGTTGCGTCGGTTCGGTGCTGTTGCGTTCCGTGCCGCGGGTCGGTCCGATGCCGAGGAGGTGCGGCCCGGGTGGGGGCCGCCCGGTGCGGACGCCGGCGCGGAAGCGGTGGTGTCAGCGGTCCGACGGTCGGGGTGCGGTGGCGGCGGTCAGCTCTCGGCCAGGTGGGCGATCAGGCTCTTCGGCCGCAGGTCCTGCCAGTTCTGCTCGACGTAGTCGAGGCAGTCCTGCCGCCCGGCGGCACCGAACACCTGCTGCCAGCCGGCGGGCACCGGGCTGAAGGCCGGCCACAGCGAGTGCTGGCCCTCGTCGTTCACCAGGACGAGGTAGCTGGCCTCGGCATCCTCGAAGGGGTTCGCCATCGTCGGTTCCTCTCTGTTGTCAGGGCAATGCGAGGAGGGGGAGGAGCGGGGAGCAACCGGAGTCGCGGCTCACGGACCCCAGCCGGAGTCTTCGAGGGGCGCGTTGCGGGCGGTGATGGAAACCGTGGACAAGTGCGGCTGGGCATGGAGTTGGAGGCCCACCAGGGCGACCAGCAGAACGGCGAGCATCCCGAGCGTCTTGTGGACGCGGACGGCAAGGCTTGGCATCGCGAAATCCTCTTCCTGAGGAGGGCGGTCTGCCCTCTTCGCTCTGAAATGCATCCTGCCGAAGGCCCAAACGCGCGTGGAAGCTCTGGCTGTGATCGTGAACACGCAATGCGGGAACCGGAAGCCTGGGCAGATCGTGTCAAAAGCAGACAGACATGATCCAAGCCGCACCTGGCGCTGTCAGATCAGTGGTGGGAACTCCTCGGGCGCGGGGGACATCGCAGCGAGGAGGCGGGCACCCCGGTACGCCGGAACGAGCCCCTGCGCAGCTCCTCCCGGACGGCGGGCCAGTCCTCGACCCATGACCGGTCCGCCCCGGCCGGCGACTCCAGGGCGAGCGTCGCCAGATAGGCGCGCTTGAGCGCGGCCCGTTCGTCCTGCACCCGGCCCGCGGCCTGCTCGATCCGGCGCAGCCGGGCGTGCAGCCGCTCCAGCGCGCCCCCGCCCGTCAGCAGCCGCCGCGCCTCGGGGCCGAACCGGAAGCCGGGGGCCAGCAGCGGCCAGGCCGACCGCCACACCCGGAACACCTCACGGTGGCTCGGCCCCCACTCCCGCTCGGCCCGGGACAGCCGCTCCAGCGCCGCGGCCTCGGTGGGCGCCGTACAGGTCTCGCGCAGCGCCCGGGAGAGCGCGCCCCAGTCCTCGCCCGGCGCGTGCCGCAGCGCAGCGTGCAGCAGATGTGCCACCGAACCGTGCACGACCGTGTGCGGCCACTGCTCGGCCGCCGCCTCGGCCAGCACCGAACCGGTGCCGCCGACCAGCACCCAGACCTCCCGCACCCCGCGCTCGGCGAGCCCGGCCAGCACCTGCGGCCACTGCTCCCCGTCCGTGGCCGGCCACAGGCCCAGCACCTCGCGCCGGCCCTCGGCGGAGATCCCGAGCGCCAGGTGCACCAGCGGCCCGCCCGAACGGCCGCTGCGCACCGAGTCGACGAAGACCACCGGGTAGACCGGGTCGAGATGCCGCCCGCGCCGCTCGGCGAGCTCGTCGAGCACCTGGTCGGTGATGGCCGAGACGGTCTCCCGGCTGAGCTCCACGCCGTACACCTCGGCCAGGTGCGCCACCAGCTCGCCCGAGCTGAGGCCCCGCGCGGTCAGCGAGATCACCAGCCGGTCGAGCCCGGGCAGCCGACGGGCCCGGGGGAGGACGGCCTTGGGGGTGAAGCTGCCCTCGCGGTCCCGGGGCACCCGCACCTCGACCGGACCGATCTCGGTGAGCAGCCGTCTGGCCCGGGCGCCGTTACGGCTGTTGGTGCCGGAACCGGAGCCGGAACCGGCGTCGGAACCGGAACCGGAGCCGGAACCGCTCAGGTGCTCCTGGAGTTCGAGCTCCAGGGCGCCCTCGATCAGCTGCTTGGCGAAGGCCTGGAGGATCCCGCCGTCGCCCAGCAGCCGTACCGCGCCGGAGCCGACCTGCGCGGCGGCGGCCTCCGCCAACTGTCGTACCAGGCGCTGGTCCACCAGGCCGGCGAGGGCGGCGGATGGTGCCGCCGGGTCGGAATCAGCTCGCAACTGGGGGTGCCTTCCGTCTGTAGGCCGTTCCATTCACCGATCGCCCGCTCCGGACGTCCCGACGGGACGCCAGGTGAGATGCGCCGGCAACCCCCCGGTCACCGCTGCCGGGTGCGTGGTTTTCGTGACCGTCACCATCGGCTCCCCCACTTGCGTGCACGTCCGACTACCGTCAGCCGATGATTTCCGCGTCCATTGGGCGTACACTCACGGCTGTCGAAGCCTGGGGGGCGGCTTCCGAAAGGCAGTCACTTCCATCTTGCCGGTTCGGATGCCTGGCGGTAGTCGGTACGAGCATTCGTGAAACCGCAATGCCGAAGCCAGAAGGATGCCCAGATGTGCCCAACCCAGGACAACTGCGCAGAAAGGGGAACGCCGCAGCTCTGCGACCGGGGCATCGAGTTCTACCGGACGGCACTGGCCGAGGGGGAGGCGACGGGCGAGGCTCCGGAGTGCCTGCTCGCGATGGGCCTGCTGCGCCCGCTGCCCGGCGCCGGCGAGCGACTGGCCCCCGTCCCGCCCGACATCGCCGCCACCGGTCTGGCCCGGCCGCTCGAACTCGCCGTACTGGCCCACCAGGAGCGGCTCGCCGAGCTGCACACCTCCTTCACCGCCGCCGAGCACGCCTACCGGGACGTCATGCGGCGGGCCAAGCTGCCGATCCGGCTGCTGGCCGGCGAGGAGATCAACCCCGCGCTGGAGAAGGCCGTCGCCGACTGCTCCGAGGAGCTGCTCACCGCCCAGCCGGGCGGCGGCCGCGCCCCCGAGCAACTGGCCGGCGCGCTCCCGCGCGACCTCGCCCTGGCCGGCCGCGGCGTGCGCCAACGCACCCTCTACCAGCACACCGTGCGCTCGCACGGCCCGACGCTGGCCTACATCGAGCAGGTCACCGCCCAGGGCGCCCAGGTGCGCACCCTGAACGAGGTCTTCGACCGGGTGATCATCTGCGACCGCTCCACCGCCTTCATCCCGGCCGGCGCCGACCGCGAGGCCGCGGCGATGCTCATCCAGTTCCCGCCGCTGGTCGAGTACCTGCTCAAGATCTTCGAGCTGATGTGGGAACGCGCCGAGCCCGTCACCTACCAGCAGGGCCACCACCGCCCCCGGCTGCTGACCGCCCGAACCCGCCAGAGCGTCCTGCGCCTGATGGTCAACGGCTACACCGACGAGGCCATCGCCTCCCGCCTCGGCATGAGCACCCGCACCGTCTCCAGCCACATCCAGAAGGCCAGCGAACTCCTCGGCAGCCGCAGCCGAGGCCACCTCGGCTACATCATCGCCCGCCAGGGCGTCCTCGACGAACCCCTCGACGAACTCTGACGGCCCCGACGCTCCGGGGCCCGTCGGCCCGAGCGCGACAGCAGCGTGGCCCGGACACCGTGCCGTGCGTATTCTGACCGCCGACTCCCATCGGGGGGAGATGCGGCCATCGGTGTTCAGGGCCCGGCCGTTGCCGAGTTTTCCGACGAGCACAAATGGTGATCATGGAAACGTCCCATCTCGACCGTCTGACCTGCCTCGCCGTGTGCGCCGGTGCGGGTGGCCTCGTGCTCGGTCTCGAACAGGCGGGTTTCGACCCCGTGTTGCTCCTGGACAACCGTCCGGTGGCGTGCGAGACGCTGAGGCTGAACCGCCCCGATTGGCACGTCCTCGAAGCCGACCTCCTCGACTTCGTTCCGGAGGAGCACCGGGAGTGCTACGACGTGGACCTCCTGGCCGCCGGCCTGCCCCGGGTGAAGGCGAGCGCCGCGGTGAGGCGCGAGGACAGCGTGGAGGAACTCCGGCTGCTCGATGCGACGGTCATGCTCCTGCACGGCGTGCAGCCGCGTGCCCTGCTCATCGAGAACCTCTCCGAGTTGGCCTCCAAGCCCGCGTACGAATCCATCCGCTCGGAGGTCGAGACCGAGCTCGAACACCTTGGGTACCGGCACCGCTGGTTCGTCGTCAACGCGATGGAACACGGTGTGCCCCAGGACCGCAAGCAGGGGGTCCTGGTGGCCTTGAAGGGGGACGCCATCCGTGACTTCGTCCCTCCGGCCGGCGGTGCCGAACCGCCGCTCACGGTAGGCGAGGCGCTGGGGGCCTCGATGGCCGAGGGCGGTTGGCCGCACGCCGCCGCATGGGCGGTACAGGCCACCCGGGTCGCGCCGACCCTGGTCGGGGGTTCCTGGAACCGGGGCGGGGCGGACCTCGGGCCCAGTGGGTCGAAGCGTTCCTGGGCCCGCATGCGGGTGAACGGCGGTACCGTCGCCGACGCGGTCCCCGGGCCGGATCATCCCTGGGACCCCGCACCCGATGGGACGGGCCTGGTGGCGCTGACCGTGGAACAGGCGGCACGGTTGCAGGGGTTCCCCGCCGACTGGTCCTTCGCCGGTCGAAAGACCGCCCGCTACCGTCAGGTGGGCCATGCGACGCCGCCCCCGGTGGGTCGGGCCCTCGGGCTGGCGATCCGGGCCGCGTTGGGGCAGCCCGTACCCGCGCCGTGGAGTCGCCGGTGACCCGAGCAGCGCGGACTCGGTGACGCCGGGGCGGGACGGCGCGGTGTGCGTCGTCCCGCCCCGGTTTCACCGCCCGGCGCTCAGCGGGTGAGCAGGTGCGAGAGGAAGCCGATCGACGGGTCCTCCGGCGTACCGACGAGCAAGGCCCGGTCCAGCAGGCCGTTGTTGTGCTCGCAACTGGTTTCCGGGAGCATCACACAGGCGTGGCAGGCGGCCAGGTTGGTGCCGCCCGTCCCGGACACCTCGGTCTCGATGCAGAGCGGATCGGCGGAGCACCACTCGGCACGGTGGACGGCCGAGCGCACGGCCTGGGCGAGGCGGTCGATCTCGCCCTGAGCGACCAGGCCGCCGAGACTGCCGGCCGAGTCGCTGGTGGCGGTGTAGATCAACACACCGGCCATCTCGTCGCCGGAGTAGATCCGTTCGCGCAGCGAGGCGGCCGGGTAGCCCGACTCCAGGCTCCACTCGTTGATCATCACGTGCGCGAAGGTGTGCAGCAGGGCCATGCGCGGGGTGGCGGGGGAGTCCGGGACCCGAGCCGGGTCGGAGGCCCGCTCGGTGAGGACCCGCTGGTGGCGGATTCGCATGCGTGCCACGCGGTCGGCGACGGCGGGCAGTTCGGCCCAGGCGTCCAGTCGCTCCTCGTCGAACCGGAGGAACACCCCTTCACCGTGGACCTCCATGGCGGGCAGCCAGTCGGTACGAGCGAGCGACAACTCCGCCTCGTGGCCCTCGGAGGAGGTCTCGGGATCGATGACCCGGGTGAAGGCCTTGAGGGCGCGGACCTCGCGGAGCTTCTTCACCAGCATCGGGGTGACCAGGCCCAGGTCGATCAGGGGCTTCTCGTCGCCGATCGGCGGCTCACAGACGAACTGCTCGGTGTGATGGCCGGATTCCTCCGGATTGCCGGCGCACAGGCGCTGGTACTCCAGGTCGCGCAGGGCTCGGTAGCGCTGCTCCTGGTCGCGATCGGGAGCGTCCTCTCCGGAGTGGTCCTCCGCCTCCATCGCGGCGACCAGGGCCAGGGCCTCCTGGGCACTGACGGGGGAAGGCATCCCGTCGAAGATGTGCTTGAGATGGATCTCCATCTCGACGAGGCTGGTGCAGCCGCGGAGCTTGTCCCAGTGCTTGTCCAGGGCGTTCACCCGGGTGTCGCTCCACGGCGGGATGGACAGGGCCGAGCGCAGCACCGGCTGCCAGACGGAGGAGGAACCGCGCTGGAGCGTACGGGGCGTCCGGGAGCAGGAAGCCTTGTCGGCACCCTTCAGCCAGGGACGCTCGCCCGGGCAGTCGATGCGCAGCTCCTTGAGGGCGCCGGCCCGGAAGGAGCCTTCCATGGACACCTCCGGTACCCCGCAGGAGCACGAGATCACGACCGAACGGAGCGAGGCGGTGCGTCCGGAGGACGTCAGGCTCATCCGGCCGCCGCAGAACCCGCTTTCGCCACGCCGCCCCCGGTGCAGCCACCCCCAGTACGGGAAGTCGGAGATGTGTCCGTCCTCGCAGGCGACCACGAAACGGGAGGGCACCAGCGGCTCGCCGCACTCGCCGCACTCGTTGCGTCCGGGCGGAGAGTTGAACTTCCGCACGTGGTCGAGCGCGTGGCACTCGGGGCAGTGGTGCCAGAGCGGGAACCGGCGCACCCGGATGCCGTCCCGGCTGTCGTCGCCGGAGGCCGGCGGGAGGCGGAAGTGCCGCACGCCCAACACCCGGGCGAGGCGGGGCTCGCGGATCACCGGAGCCTCGTCGAGGGGCCACTGTTCGGCGGCGCCGTCGATGCCCGCAACGATGAAGGACTCCTGGTCGACGGCGACCAGCGACCCCACGCCGTAGGTGGTGATGGCCTGGGCCCGGCGGACCGCCCCACGGCGGGGCAGGTTACGGGCCGGTGCGCCGGAACCGGCGGCGCCGCGCCGGCGACGGGACGGGGGCGGGGTCATCGGGATGCCTCCATGAACAGGGCGGACTCGGCGTCGACGTCGCGCAGGGACCACAGGGTCTCCCACGCCTCGACGTCCTCCAGGGCGTCGTCGTAGGGCTTGAGCAGCGAGGGGACGGAGCGTCCGCGCTTGGGTTCGTAGTACAGACCGTTGTGTGCCTCGGCCTCGGCGTGCCACCAGTCCACGAACTCGTCGAAGGCCGCGGCGACGTGGGCGACCTCCTTGGCGGCGGTCTCCTTCGGCGAGACGCTCCCGACCCGTTCGAGGATCAGCGGACGGATCGTCTCCCGCAGCTCGTCCCGGAAGAGGTCGATCCTCCCCGCGTCCTCGTCCCTGCGGGCCGCGGGGATCGCGATGCGAGCCAGGGCGACGATCACCGCGTGCAGGCCCCGGTCGCGGGCACGGGCGGAGAAGGGCGTGACCGAGGTCGACTCGACCTCGCGGTAGAGCGCGGAGTGGAAGTGCTGGAAGTTCTCGTAGTGCGAACGGTCGCGGGATCGTGCGGCGTTGAGCATCACCGCGACCAGACCGGGGTGCGCGCGACCCACCCGGCTGGTGGCCTGGATGTACTCGGCGGTGGTCTGCGGCTGGCCCATGACGGCCATCAGGCCGAGCCGGTCCACGTCCACACCGACGGCGATCATGTTCGTGGCGAGGAGCACGTCCACGACGTCCGCCGGGTCACCGTCCGTGAGCCTGCGCTCGATCTGCTTCAGGCGTGCCGGGATGTCGCTGGCGTCCACCCGGCTGGTCAGCTCGGAGTTGTTGCCGACGGAGCGCGGCTCGCAGCCGTCGCGCTCGGCGAGGTGCTCAAGGTAGGCCACGACGTCGTCGTGGACCTGGAGTTCCGCGGCGGACAGCAGCCGAAGGCTGTTGAAGTAGCCGACCAGTGTCCAGTAGGCGTCACGCACCTCCTCCGGGGTGTCGGCTCGCATCGCCTGGTGGAGCAGGGTGGCGTAGGTGCGGATCAGCAGGGTGGACTGGCTGGTGCCCGGGGCGAACAGGCCCACGTAGCGGCGGGACGCCTTCTCGCTCGCGGGGGTCTCCACGGCGAACCAGGAATCGCGGGCGTCCAGGCCGGCGGGCGGGAACTGCCGGACCTCGCGGGAGAACAGCGCCCTGCCCTGGTCGGCGGCGCGGCGGATGGTCGCGGTGGAGGCGATCACCTTGGGGCGGTCGGCCAGGACGTCGACGGCCGTCTCGTACAGGCCGGTCAGGGTACCCAACGGCCCGGAAATCAGATGGAGTTCGTCCTGGACGATCAACTCCGGCGGAGGTGTGGCGTCCTGACGGTCGCGATTGAAGAGGGCGGCCGTCTGCTCGCGCCACGGCATCGAGGCGAACTTGTCGACGGTGGCGATCACCAGGGTGGGCCTGGCCGCGTACACGGCCTGGTCGACCAGGTGCACGGGCAGCCCGTCGGAGAACTCGCAGTCCGTGCCGGGGCAGCGCACGTCCATCCGCTCAGCCTCCTCGTCCACCGCGTAGTGGTGGGCGTCGAGCGCGGTTCCGCACCACGGGCAGGCGTGCAGCTGGACGGGGTTCTCCGTCTGGAGCAGCCGCCCCGCTCGGGCGGCGTCGAGCTGTCGGGAGGCCACGTCCAGTCTGTTCGGCGTGGCGGACCTGCCCACCCACATGCCGATGGAGATCTCCTCGTGGCCGAGCTCCTCCTGGTTCTCCCGGCGCATCCGCTCCATCGCGCAGATCAGGATCGCGGCACGCTCGAACTGCTGCAGGGTCAGGAGACGCAGCGTGTAGCGCATCAGAACGGTGACGCCGCCGCCGGCCGACCCGCGGCGCTTGCGGCGCAGGAACGTGGTCAGCGCGATCAGACCCAGGTACGCCTCGGTCTTGCCACCACCGGTGGGGAACCACAGCAGGTCGGACACGCCCCGGTCGGGGTGCTCGGGGTCGTCCACCCCGGCCAGGCACAGCAGGATGAAGGCGATCTGGAACGGACGCCAGCACGCGGAGGCCGGGTCCGGCTCACCGAACCGGCCCTCCTTGACCCAGGCGGCCCTGGCCCGCTGAGTCGCCATCGCCCGGTTGGCCAGGCGGAACGCCCACATCAGGTCGGGCTGGTCGCGCAGCAGCGCGATGCCCCCGCGGATCCGCTCCAGGGCTTCGCCGCAGGCGCTGACCTGATCGGCCGCGGCCTGCTCGTACGAGGTGCCCACGAGCGCGGCGGCCTCGTCCCGCTTCCGCTCGATCCACCGCTCGTAGCCCTCGGCCAGACCCTCCAGGGCGGCGATCACCTCGCGGTCGCCGGCCTCGGCGAGGCCGAGCATGGTGAGGGTCTTGGCGTCGATCGTCGGGTTGGAGTCGGTGAGCAGCACCTCGTGGGTGGGCACGAAGTCCGTGCGCACCTCGGTCACACCCGCCCGCACCACGTCGGTGAGGCCGACCGGAGGCGGGGTCCAGTCCCAGACCGCCGCGCAGCCGTGCCCGGCGGCGAAGGTGGGGGCGTGCCGGTGCAGCAGTCGGCTGGTCTCCAGCTCGGCATCGACTGCGGACAGAGCGGTCGGGCGCTCCACGAACGCGCTCGACCCGTTGGCGGCACGGACCGTCAGCCCGGTCTGGAAGAGGGCGAAGGCGTCCTGCAGTTCCCGTTCGCCCACCTTCTGGATGTTGACCAGGGTGACCGTGACGGTGACCGTGCCGGTCTCCGGAGACGGGCGTCGCACATGCACCTCCAGCCGCGCCGTGCCGTCGACCAGGTCGCGGGAGGCGCCGCGGCCCGGGTGGCGGACGTCGACCGTGGTGTCCGGCAGGTCCAGCTCCACGCGCCGCCAGCGTTCCCTCTGGTCGGACGTGGTCCGGGCCTCGCTGCGGCGGGCCGAGACCTTGCGTCCCTCGGCGTCCTCGGGCTCGTACACGGCGGCGCGGGCCGAGACCACGATCTCCTGGCAGACGGCGACGTCGACCGCGAAGGTCAGGCCGACGCTGGCCGGGCGGCGGTCGCCGGAGCCCGGGCGTTCGGCCGCCGCCCCGGATTCGTCGAGGCTGTCCGCCCTGGTCACGGCTTCCTCGTCCAGGCCCTCGTGCTCGGCCACGTCCTCCAGGAGCCGAGCGCCGGCCTCGGCGTTCGCCGGTCGCGGGTAGAGTACCCCGACGGGGTAGCGGGTGATCGGGGCGTCCTGGTCCAGGACCTCGGCGCGCTCCTCGGGGGAGGCGTCGACATCGGGGCCCAGCAGCTCCCGGCGGAGCCGGGCCACCAGGTTCTCGCGGACCTCGTAGTGCCCGGCGTGCCGCCCAGCATGGATGGTCATTCCTGCTCCTCCTCGGTCCCGGCGGTGTGCCGGAACCGTCCGATTCCGCTGATGTGAGGGGCGATCCACACCCCGTGGTCACCGAGGCCCGCGTTGGCCCCGGCAGCCGGACTGCCCGCCACCGACTCCAAGCAGTCGATCCGCAGACCGGAGATCTCCTGGGGCCAGCGGATCTCCCACTTCGGGCCGACCTTCAGAACGGAGTGCAACTGGCTCCGGAAGGCCTCGGAGGCGTCGCCGATCTCCCGTCCCTCGTGCAGCAGGGCGTACCGAGGGCTTTGTTCGGGGCCCATGGGGAAGGCGTCGCAGAGCCGGAACGTCACCGCGTCCCCCGGCCGCACCCGCTCCAGCAGGTACGCCTGGGCGCCGGGGGCGTCGACCTGGGCGTCGGCCGGTTCCAGGGCGCCCACGTCCCCGGCCCGGACTTCGATGCCGTCGCGCCGCCACTGCAGGCGCTGGTTCGGGACTCCTCGGTACAGCCGTCCGGTCGGCTTGTGCCTGAGCACCGTCACCGTGTCGGGCGGGGCGACCCGGTACAGATCCTCCCGAGCCCGGGTCATCGCCACGTAGAGGGCCCGGGCCTCGGCGGGCACGTCGGGTTCCTCGGTGCGCCGACGCAGCTCGGCGACGGTCGGTGGATTGAGCACGATCACCCGGTCGAACTCCAGGCCCTTGGAGCGGTGCACCGTGGACACCACGAGCCCGGCCGGTTCCGGATCGGCCAGCTCGTCCGGGAAGCGGCGCTCCGCCACCAGGCGGCGCAGCCGCACCACGTCGAGGGTGCCCCGGCCGGTGCCGCGTGCCGCCGACCGCAGGGACTGCCACACTCGGTCGAGGTCGGTGCCCTCGGGCAGCGGGACCGCGGCAAGCAGGTCGCGCAGGCGCTCCTCGGTCAGGGTGGCGGCCGTGGTCCGACGCAGTACCTCGGCGACCCAGTACGGCACCGGCCGGTCCCGGAGCGAGCGACGCAGGGCGTGCTGGATCCCCTGGGCGTGCAGCAACTCCGAGACGACCAGCGCCTGTCGGTTGTCGCGGCACAGGATCGCGCAGGTACCAGGGAAAGATCGCAGGGTGTCCAGCGTGAACGAGTCGGTGAACGAGCCCAGGCCGGGCAGGTCGAGCAGCAGCTCGCGCAGCTCTCCGTGAAGGCGTTCGGCGGCCGCGTCCGCGCCCTCGGGGGCGCTGCCGACGGCCTGGACGGCGGGGCCGAGCGGGAGCGCGGTGCGTGCCTCGGGGGTGACGGCCCGGAAGTTCCGGGTCAGCCGCAGCTCCTCCAGATCGTCGGCGTAGGAGATCCGCACCCAGCGGAGGAAGAGGTCGGCGCGATCGGCGTACTCCTGCGGGTCCTCGATCTGGAAGTCGTAGATCGCCTGGGCGGAGTCGCCGACGAGGGTGAATCCGCTGGAGTCCTGGAGCCGGTCGAGCAACGATTCCACCATCTCCCGGCGGGCGCCCACCAGGTCCTGCACCTCGTCGATGATCACGTGCGTCGGCGGACCGGCCTCCAGGGACTCCAGTGCGCCCTTCTCGATCGCGTCGGTGGCCGCCCGGATCCGCTCGTCGAAGGAGAGCGCGGACCACCCCTCGTCCGGGTACGCCTGGAACAGCAGGGAGTAAGCCCAGGAGTCGAAGGTCTGTACCCGTACCCTCCGCGCGTGCTCCCCGTGCCGGGCGATCCGGTCACGCAGTTCCCGGACGGCGGCGCGGGAGAAGCTGAGGACCAGCAACTCGGAGGCCTCCAGCGCCTCGTCCGGGTCGACGTGTCCGACGAGCGCGTCCATCCGGCGCACCAGGGTGTGGGTCTTGCCCGTCCCCGCCCCCGCGGTGACCAGCAGCCGGGTGTCCCACGGCCGGTCCACGACGGCCTGCTGTTCGGCGGTGAGGACGGGGCCGCCCTCGGGCTGGATGGTCATCGGTTGCTCCACAGGTGCTCGAACTGCGTGAAGGCGAGGGCGGTGTCGAAGTTCCGGATGTTGTCGCGGACGTTGAGGATGAGGCAGGTGTCCTTGCCGCCGTTGCGCGGGCCGCGCAGGCCTCGTCCGATCATCTGCTGGTACACGTTCGGGCTGTAGACGGGGCGGGCGACGACCACCGCGCGGGTGGCCGGGGCGTCGAAGCCCTGGGTGAGCACGCCGTAGTTGGTCAGTACCCGTACCCGACCATCGCGGAAGTCCCGGATGCGGGCCCGGCGGTCGGCGTCGGAGGTGGTGGCGTCCACCGAGGACGCGGAGATCTCCTGGTCCATCAGCATGGCCGCCAGGAGCTTGGCGTGTTCCACGGAGGTGGCGAACACCAGCACGGGCCAGTTCTCGTCCATCGCCGCGACCTCCTCGACGATGCGGCGGCTACGGTCGTGGTCCTCCGCCAGTCGCTGCTCGGCGGCCTTGGACAGCAGGCTGAACTGCTCGGCGCTCTCACGCTCCTGGCGGGACAGCAAGATGGTTCCGCCGGTCAGCTCTTTGTGCTCGACGCGTGCCAGCACGCCGATGTCCTGGAGGTGACCGTAGGCGTCGTCGGAGGGGAAGACCCCCTCGTCCAGCCGACGTGCGCCGAACCTGTTGACCAGCCGGCGGGTCTCCTCCTCGTTGTGGCCGCGGAACGGGGTGGCGGTGAGACCGAGCAGGTGCCGATCGGTCCGGTGCTGGGTCAGTCCGAGCAGGCTCAGGATCTCGGTGTAGCTCGGGCTGGTCGCCACGTGGGCCTCGTCCACCACCACCAGAGCGGCCTCGCGCAACCAGGCGTAGCGGTCGGTGTCGAGGCACACCCGCAGCTTGGCGTCGGTGGCCACCACGAGCTGCGGACCGTCCGTGACCGGGGCGGCCTCGTTCGAGGTCCACAGTCGGTTGATCGTCAGCCGCTCCTGCGCGCCGGCCTTGCTCCAGACGAACTGCCAGCTCTGCACGGCCTGCTCGCAGAGTTCCTCGGTCTGGGCGATCCACAGGATCGGGCCCCTGAGCGTGCCTGCCTGCTTGACCCAGCGGATGACGGCCTCGGCGGTGACGCGCGTCTTGCCGGCACCGGTAGGCAGCGAGAGCATGGCCCGCTGCGGGGCCAGTCGGTCCAGCATCTCGAAGATGTTGAGGGCGAGGCGCTCCTGGTAGTCGTGCAGGCGCGGGAAGTCCCGGGGGCCCTCCACGGTCAGGCTCTGTTCGAGGGTGGGGGCCCGGTGGCCGGCGAAGGGCGCGGGCAGGCCGAGTTCGGCGACGAAGGAGACTGCCGCCGGCCCCCCGCTGTAGGAGGACGGGGCGCTCGGGAAGCGCTCCTGGATGTCGCGCGCGTGGGTCTTGAGCACGGCGTCTCCGTGCGCGTTGAACGCCATCTGTGCGATCCGGCGGCCGGTGGGCTCCTGCCCGTCCGGTTCCTGGCGCTCGGCATCCATGAGGCCGGAGGGGAGCCGGTCGCGCAGGGCCTCCGGGCCGATCAGCAGTTCCAGCTTGGTCGTCACGTCCGCGGCCTCGCGGATCGCCTTGAGCGCGGACCGCACCTTCTCGTCCTGCTCCTGGCGGGCCTGGGCCTCCAGGAGCGCCCGGCAGCCGGCCTCTCCCATCCGCAGACCCAACTCACGGTCCACCGCCCGGAGCGTGCCCAGCCGGTCCAGCGAGTCCAGGACCTTGATCACGTTGCCCTGGCGGGCGCTCTCCAGGGACTTCGGCTTCGGGCCGCTCGGGGTGCGCAGGACCTCCTCCAACGTGGAGCAGCGCAGCAGCGAGTACGTGCCGACCGCGGTGCCCATCTTCTGTCTCAGCGTCGGGAACTCCTCGACCAGCGGAACGGGTTCCACGTTCGACTCGTGTCGGGTCTCCCGGGTGATGACGTCGTCGTGGCGCAACATGCCCCACTGTTCGACCATGAGGTCCGCGGACTCCTGGTTCGGCATCAGCAGCGCGGGCACCCGCTCGGCCTGCAAGGAGCGGTACTCCTCCGGGTTCGCTGCAACGGCGATCTCGCTGTCTGCCCGGGTGTCCCAGGCGTCGCCGACCCGGCACCGGGTCAGGGAGTCCTCGGGGAAGGGGATCTCCAAGCGGGTCAGCAGGGCGTAGGTGGACCCGACGAAGGCGTCGTCCTCGCTCTCCTGGAGCTTCTCCAGGAGCTGCTCCCACTGCTTCGGACGGACCTTCTCGACGCTGTCGGCGAGCCCCAGCTTGCGGGCCTTCTCCCCGCTGATCGACGCCACCGGAAGCACGTCACGATAGGCGTCGAGCTGCGGCCCCACGGCTTCCTTGAGGGACTTGAGACCCTGGGAGGTGTCGACCAGGCCGTGTCGGGAGAGCATCCACCGGATGGGGGACGACACCGATCGGCGGGAGTCGACCTGAGCCCCGATCTGCCGGGTCCAGTGCTCGACCAGCGCGTCTTCCGGCAGCGCCCGGAGGAAGGCCGCGCGTGCCGGCTCCGAGAGACGGGGCAGCAGGTGCAGCGGCCCACCGACGGGCGAGCCTTCGATCCTGATCCTGGCCAGGGTCGGTCGACTCGCCCGGTCGTCCAGCGTGCGGCAGTACGCCGCGTGCACGGCCACCCGATACTCCTCGAACCAGGCCTCCTCCTCGGGCCTGTGCTTGCCGGTCGGGCGGTCCCGCAGGCCCAACTCGCGGAAGAATCCCGCGTCGTCGGAGTGGAAGCGCATGTCCACCGCGATCGCGGGGTCGCTCTCCGCGGTGACGACGACACCGGGCAGCATGCAGTCGCGCATGGTGTGGAAGCGGCCGTCCGCAGTCCGCACCATCAGCGTCTCCAGCGGGGAGTCCACCCGCTTGGTCACCTCGTGGCCCACCACAGCGGCGCCCGCCCGGTGGAAGAGCTCCCAGAACCGGTTCCACTCCTGCGGGCCGTACGAGCCGAAGCCCTGGTCGAGAACGCTCACGAAGCGCCCCCGGACGTCGGCTTCCTGGATGCCGAGGGCGGTGAGGGCGGAGTGCAGCGACGGGTCGTCGGACAGGGCGTGATCCACGTAGACCAGCGACTCCCGCAGGCCGTCCTCCTCGGTGCGGCGGTACACCTCGCTTCCCCGCGGGGCGACCAGGCCGTCCTCCTCGGTGAGCACGATCCTGGCCGTGCGGGCCTCCGCGGCGCAGCCGGCGTTCGAACCGATCATGTCGGCGACAATCCGGATGGCGGCCGCCGAAGCCTCCGCCGTGCCGTCGGAGACCAGCGCCTCCAGCCACTCGACGATCGAGGCCCGCTGCCGGCGGGCCGCGGCCAGGATGTGCTGGACCTTGCCCGTCCGTAGGTCGGTGGCCTCGACCGAGGGGTGCACCCAGTCGCGCGGGCGCCCGGGGTACGCGTGCCAGGACCGCAGCCAACGGTTGACCGCGGTGCTGTCCTTCCCCAGGTCCGGGTGGATGTTCAGGCCGCCGGGGACGCGCAGGACACCGTCCTGGTCGGGCAGCGACGGACGCACCGCGGCGGCGGCCCAGATCTGCTCGGTGAGCAGCCGGTCGGCCCAACTGATCGTCTCCACGCCCTTGGAACGACCCGGCAGCAGCGGGAGGTACGCACCGGGGTCCTCCGCCGGCGCGAGTTCGGGCAGCGAGTCGATCACCAGGCCGGCGGCGGTCCGGATCATCTCGACGTTGAACGGTGAGGAGTCCAGCAAGTTCTGCCTGTCCTCGTTGGTCTTCCACGCCCCGTTCAGGATGCCGCTGAGGGTCATCTCGTATTTGGTCGGGAAGAACGACCAGAACCGGCCGCGTCCCCGGGCGTCGGCGGCGCCGAGCAGCCCGGTTCGCTCGTCCGCGCTGTAGGCCGGTACCGCCCAGGCCAGGTCGACGGTCAGTCGGTCGTGCAGCTCGCCGGCGTCGCGCCGGGCGACCTCGGTGGGCTCGTGGGTGCGGGTGAAGACCCGCCACTGCGAAGTCGCCGGCGGCTTGCCGACCCGCTCCTCGTGGATCGTGTGCAGGCTGCCGGCCCGCTCGGAACGCAGCGCCCGGCGCGCGATCGGGCGGGGCCGGCGGTCCTCCAGGACCACGTGGCCCACGTGCGGGGAGAACAGGTGGAAACCGGAAGGGAATTCCTCGCGGGTGTCGTGACCGGCCGCGCCCTGGTGGCCGTGCATGTCCTTGCCCAGCCGGTCGGCGGCGCCGGGCAGCAGCGGGAGGCGGACCACCGTGGTGGCCCACGCCAGCAGTTCGTCCAGCACCTGGTCCTTGAGGCGCTCGGCCGCCATGTCCAGCTCGCGGGCCATGCGCAGCACGGGCGCCTCGAACTCCTCGCCGAGCCGCTCGCGCACCCCGGGCACGTTCCGGATCGACTCGTACGACCAGGCCCGATCGAAGCCGAAACTGCCCTCGCTGCTGAAGAATTCGGGCGCGTCGGTCACCACCAGGACCGACTTCACCCCCACACCGAAGCGGCCGATCTGCCCACCGCGCTTGCGGGACATGCTCATGCGCAGGATGGTCTCCGCGCCCTCGGGCGTCACCGGGTTGCCCTGGTTGGCGCAGTACAGGTGGGTGCCGGTGAGGACGACGTGGATCCGGCCGCCGGGCTCGTCGCGCAGCTCGTCGGCCGCGTTCTGGACGAGCTCGAAGAGCTGCCGGTCGCCGTACCCGCCCTGGGTGATGCGGCGTTCGCCGTTGGCGTGTTCGGGGATCAGGCCCGGGTCGACGGCGTAGGTCTCCAGGACGCGGAGGGACTGCTCGACGACGGTGCGGATCACGGGGGACTGCGGGTCGGCCACGGATGGTTCCACTTCGGGTTCGGAGGGAGGGGGTGAGCGGTGCGGAATGTCGGACGTGTCGTCAGCGACCGTGGCGGATGGTGAAACTGACGATGCGCTGACAGTTGCCCGGGTTCCGGCGCGGGCGGCGGGTACGGGCGTCGGCGTCGCGGATGGCATTCCGGTAAGTGGCGACCATGTCGTGGTCGATGCCGTACAGGTAGAGGTAGGCACCCAGGTCCTGCGGGGCCTCGTGGGCGATCCGGTCGTACGTGGAGACGATCGAACGCATGCGGTGGAGCGGGGAGTTCTGCGGGGACACCGGGGTAACCTGCGCTTTCGCTGTTCGTGGACTTACACGATGAAATGGTGCGAAGTGGTGCAGGAGGGGAACGGGTCGCGCAAGAATCCGCGGAATCCGCAATTGATTCCGGAGGCGGCCGTGATGAATTCCCCCCAAGGAAAACAAAGCGAACCGGGCCCCAGGTCGGGGCCAATTCCGCGGCGCCCGCCGGGGAATTGGCGATCACTTTGCCATGGATCCGGTCGGCGTGTCAAGGGGCCTGCGAGAGGCTGGCGGGCCTCGAATCAAAGGGATTTCCTCGGGGTTTTCGGGGAAATTCGGGCAAACGGAAGGAGTGGTCGGATGCCCTTTTTCGATTGCGTTCGACGTCTGCTCCCGTCGAGCGCGACCACTGTCAAGTGTCAGTTGACAATGGGGGTGTCGCTGTCAACAGCGGTGCGGTAGCGTGGCTCCCACCTCGTGAAACAAGCCATGCGGAAGCAGGTGGGACGTGAAGGCGGCTGAGGAATTCGGCCCCTGGCTGGCGCGCCAGCTCAAGAACGCCGGGAAGACCCAGACCGATCTGGCGCAGGAGCTGGGCAAGACCCGGGCCGCCGTGTCCGCCTGGATCGTCGGCCGTTCCGTACCCCGGGACGAGACCATCCGGGACATCGCCGCGCTGCTCAACACCGACCTGGAGACCATCCACACCCGCAGCTCCGACGCCCAACTCGGCCTGCCCGTCGACTGGTACCACCGGCCGGCCCACGTCGACGGCGGCCGCGAGTACGGCAACGCCGCCGCGTTCGCCTTCGAGGCCGATGTCTCGGTGCTCGCCCGCGAGGCCACCCAGAACAGTCTCGACGCACGCCTCGATCCGGTCGAGCCGGTCCGCGTACGGTACACCCTGCACGAGCTCACCGGGGAGGCCTTGGCGCGGTTCCGAGAGGCCATCCGATGGGATCGCCTGCTCCCGCACTACGAGGCGCTCACCGCCGACGGCGGGAAGCAGAGCAAGGTGTCGCGCACGATCGCCGCCGGGTTGCGTGACATGTACCAACATGACCGTCTGGTGCTCCTCCGGGTCGACGACTACAACGCCACCGGTCTGACCGGCGACGACTACGCGGACGGGCTCTTCGCCGCGGTCGTCCGTCGTCAACTCGACAGCCACAAACGGGACCTCGGGGCCGGCGGCTCCTATGGCCTGGGCAAGGCCACTCTGTGGGCGACCAGCCGACTCGGCCTGGTGCTGATCAACTCCACCCTCTCCGAGCCCCACGAGGGCCGCACCGAGCGGCGCCTCATCGGCCGGCTCGACCTGCCCTGGCGCGAGGTGAACGGCCGGGCGTGCGCCGGTCCGGCCTGGTTCGGACGTCCCGACCCGACCAGCCCGTCCGCGGACGTGGTCCGTTCCTGGTGGGCCGACGAGGAGACCGTCGAGAAGCTCCACCTCACCCGCGAGAGCGCGGCTCCCGGCACGTCCTTCCTCATCGTCGGTGCCCACGACGTGGCCAGTCTGCTGGCCCTCAACGGTGCCGCAGACGAGGAGGAGACCACCGATGACGACGACTCCGTCCACCGCATGCACGCCCGACTGGTCGACGCGCTCGGGCGCAACTTCTGGGCCGCGATGACCGGCGGCGGCGACCACAAGCCGCACCTGGAGGCGTCCGTCCGTACCTATCGCAACGGCGAGGTGCTCATCCCCGAGGAGCGCGTGGACCCGGCCGTGGCCCAGCCCTCCCGCACCCGCGCGCTGCGGGCCTTCCTGGAGGGGACCACCGTCGACCGGCTCACCGGACGCGGCCAGGTCGCCCGCGCGACCGTGCCGCTCCATGTGCCGCTCCACGGCGGCCAGGTG
Organism: Kitasatospora sp. NPDC057542; assembly: GCF_042801945.1. NCBI lineage: Bacteria > Bacillati > Actinomycetota > Actinomycetes > Kitasatosporales > Streptomycetaceae > Kitasatospora > Kitasatospora sp. NPDC057542. The sequence goes on along the minus strand of NZ_JBHVFE010000003.1, from coordinate 26,171 downwards.
CGCGGCGGTGTGCCGCACGATGCGGTGGTCCTGGTCACCGACGCGGAGGACGGCGACGGCCGGTCCAACCGGTTGGTGTCCATGCGGGGCAACCGCATGACCGTCAAGGACGGTGCCGTCCCCAACCTGCCGATCGGCACCAACCCCTTCCAGGCCATTCTCCTCACCGGCCGCGCGGCGGGCCCGGACGCCCTCGGCGCCGAGGCCGCCGAGGAGTTCCTCCGCGCCTCCGAGCCGCCGGAGCACAACAAGTGGGGGCAGACGGAGGAACTGTGCCTGTCCTACTCGCCCTCCGCCTACCGGCGCATCGCCGCCCTGACCACCGCGGCGAACACCGCGGTGCGCGACCTCGTCGCCGTACCCAAGGCCAAGCGTCGCAACGGGGGAGAAGCCAAGATCGCCGGCCGGCTCAAGGTCGGCGGCCCCACGAAGCGGACGCGTCAGCCGGCGGCCTCGGCCCTGCCGGAACTGGACAACGTGGACGCGCTGATCGACGACACGGGAGCCTGGTCGGTCACCGTGGACCTCCGGGTGCCGTCGGGTGTGGACACCGACCGTCCGGTCACGCCGGTCGCCAAGTTCGACGTGCGGTCCGGGCCTCGGCCCGCCGCGCCTTGGAAGGACCTCGTCGCCATCAGCGGCTGCGAGGTGGTGGACGGGGCCCTGCAGCTGTCGCCGGGCAGTCGCAAGGCCGTCTTCCGGGGCGTCACCGACGTCTCCCGCCACCCGGTCCGGGCCCAACTCACCGGACTCGTCGTCGAACTCCGCAGCGGAAAGGGGGAGCAGGCGTGAAGGTCTACCCCTACCGGCGGCTCACCGGGAACGTCTCCTGGCGCGTCCACAGCGCCCAGCTCAAGGCCGAGGGCGAGTCCTGGGAGGACGTGGAGAGCAAGTATCTCTCCACCGTCGAGCGAGTGGTCGCCCTCGGACCGGACGAGGACCGCCCCGACTGGACCCAGGCCCGACTCCGCCTCTCCGTCGAACTCCCGGCCAAGGCCCTGGATCCGTCCGGGCCCTGGCAGAACGTCAAGGTCGTCGCGGTCCTCACCGAGCGTGCCACCAACAGCCGTACGACGGCGGACTTCTCCGCGGTCTCCGAGGACGGTCGCGCGCGCACGGCCGAGCTGTACCTGCACCGTTGCGACCTCCTCGACCGCGCCTCCCTCGCGGTGCACGTGGTGGCCACTGTCGACGGCGTGCCCGGTCGGGTGATCGCCACTTCCGACGTGGAATGGTTCGTCGACGTGATCGAGGTTGTGCCCTCGCTCGCCCGCGAACTCGACGTCAAGATGGTCAAGTTCGGGTCCGGAGCGAGCCGGCTCCAGCGGTTCAAGGACTCACCCTGGCTGGTCGACACCACCGGCCGGATCCCGGCCGTGCGCGTCAACTCCGACTTCGACGGGCTCGGCGACCTGATCGGCGCCGACGGCGGCAGCGGCCCGGAGAAGACCGTCCGGGAACTCCTGCTCGCCCAGATGTGCTCCGAGGTCTGGACGGCCGTCTTCCACTCCGCCGTCGGCGACCTGGAGGTCGAGGAGGACGGCACCCCGGTCTTCCCGCACGGTTGGCAGGGCGAGGTGCTCCGGGAGATGCTCCCGGACGTGTACGCAGACCGTGAGCCGGAGGCCGCCCTGCGGGCGGTCCACACGGCTCGCACCGGAGCGTCCGCCGCCGGGTGGGGGGAACTCCAGTCCCGGATCCACTACGCCGCCTCCCGGCGGGCCGGCGTCCCCCGGACGCTCTCCACCACCATCCACGACCTGGAACGCCTCACGCAGGGGGACGACGCATGACCGACCGGCCCGATCACCTCCCGGAGCGGCTCGCCCTGCTTCCCGGCGCCGAGGCGACGGACTTCGTCACCGAAGGCCTACTCACCGGCCGCGAGAACGTGCCGAGCATCAAGCTCAACCTGGTCACCGAACCGCTGCCGCACGCCGAGCGGCGCGGTGAGCTGCGTCCCGTCCGGGACCTGGTCGAGGACGCCATGGCCTACTGCCGGGCCAACGGGCTCAAGGCCACCCAGGCGGACGCCTGGCTGGCACCCCGTCTCCACGCCGCGCTCCGACTCACCCGCCGCGAAGCGGCCGACCCCGGCTTCTGGAACTACCTGGCCCTCGGCGTGGCCCCGGACTACGTGGTCTGGCGGCATCTGGCCGAACCCAAGGACGGCAAGCCGGCCAAGGTGGCGGCCGACCGCTTCCGAGGGCCGTACCACAAGCAGGCCTTTTCCCGCCTGTGGTGGGCGGCCGAACTCTTCCGCGACGGTCCGGACTACGCCCCGGTGGTCGCGGCCTGCGGCAACCAGGACATCCTCAACACGGCGTTGCGGATGTCCGTGATCAACCACCGGCCGACTGCCCAGGCGATCGCCCGACTGGTCGCGAAGGGCACGGTCACCGGTGGGCGCGAGGCGAATGCCCTGGCCGGGGCCGTCAACGCCTCCGCGGCGACACTGATGTACGACGTGATCGCCCCCGATGCCGAGCGCGAGTCCCGGCCGCTGCTCGACTGGATCGACGAGGCCGAGACCGCCCGGCAGGTGTCACGGAACGCGCTTCCGACGGGCCCCGAGGAAGAGCGCGCGCCGGAGCTGTCCGTGAGCACGTTGGTGGACTACTTCGCCGATCTCTTCGCGGACGCGCCGGTCCGGGGGCGGGAGGAAACGGAGGAGATCGAGGCGGAAGCCTGAGCCTAGGGCTTCGGGCAGTTGTTGCCGCAGCCGTTCTCGGCCTCGCAACCTTCCATGCGAAGGGTCTTGTACTCCTTCCCGTCCCGGTCGGGTCGACGCCAACTCTTCCGGAGGCCCTCCTCCGGCGGGAGTGGCTTGCCGAGTGCCGCCGCCAGGACATGCACGCCGAACAGCGGGGGCACGGCGTTGCCCACTTGCTGCGACCGGTCGCCGCCGTCCCAGGGGTAGTCGGGCGGGAAGGTCTGGAGGATGCCGGCCTCGGGGATGGTCAGTCGGTCCGGAGTGAGGGGGCTGCCGCCCGGATGCCGGATGGCGTTGCGCGAGACCTTCCCGGTGACGGTGAACGACGGCTGCTCGTACGTGCGGATGCCTCGGTTCTTCGGATCGCCGCCGCTGCCGTAGTTCGACACGATCTCGAAGGGAGGCTCCCGGTTCGTGAGTACTTCCCCCATCGGGACCCACGGCCTGAGCGGCGCCGTGCCTCCGTCCACCGGCAGCGCGGTCCGGATGTCCTTGGGGCCGCCCTCCTCCGGCTTGCGCAGGTTGAAAGTGTGGTGAGTGGGGGCGGGGAGCTGGGGAACGCCGTGCTCGACGAGTCGTGCGATCAGGATCGTGCGGCGGCGGGTCTGCGGGACGCCGTACGCCTCGGTGTGCAGGGTCTTGACCTCGGCGACGTTGTACCGGACCGGTGTTCCGTCCTCGCGGGGCAGGCCCTTCTCCAGGGCCGCCTTGTAGACCTCCCAAAGCGCCTTGACCGCGGGGACCTGCTCCAGGACGATCACGTCGAACGGCCGCCCGTTTCGGTTGGGGCAGCTGAGGGCCTTGATCGCGTACCGGAGCGGCTCCAGGACCAGAGCGGTCCGGGGATCTCCGCCCATCTCCGTCAGGCGCTCGTCGATCTCCTCCTCGCCTGCCCCGTCCACCAGCTCGTGGATGAGTTTCTTGACCTTGTCGAGGGCCCTGCGCCCCGCACCGTTTCCGGCCACCGAGTACGTCTGGCAGGGCGGACCGCCCGCGAGCACGTTCAGGTCCGCGTCGAGCTTCTGGAATCGTTCGCGTCGGACCTCGCTGACGTCCGCGTGCCACGTCCTGAGCCCGGCCGCGTAACGCGTGTCACAGGCGTCCTTGTCCCACTCGATCCCGAGCGAGGGCACGTCGAGCATCTTCGCGGCCACGTCAAGACCGCCCGGACCGGCAAAAAGGTCCAGAATATGCGGTTTTTCAGGGAATGAGGCGGCTGCGTCCGAGCTGGTCATGTGGCCAGAGTCTAGCCGGCGACAGGCTGTGTGATGTACTCGGTCGGCTCCGTTGCCACCTTCCGCCCTCTGCCCACCCGACGCTCGCGCACCAGTGCGATGATCCGCTCGGCTGCCTCGGCGGCGCTCTCGTGCTCCCAGACGCGGACCGACAGCCAGCCGGCTTCGGCGAGGCGGGCGTCCGTGTCGACGTCCCTCGCGCGGTTCTTCTCGATCTTCTCCCGCCAGAACTCGGCGTTGTTCTTCGGCCACGTCGCGTGCTCCGGGCAACCGTGCCAGAAGCAGCCGTCGACGAAGACCGCGACGCGGGCCGGGCCGAAGAGAACGTCGGCCTCGCGGCGTACGCCCTTGAGCGGTTTGCGGTGGACGCGGTAGCGGAGGCCGGCCGCGTGCAGGGTCCTGCGGAGGGTGACCTCGATGCCCGTGTCATGACTGCGCTGCTTGCTCATCCGGGCGCGGATCTTCGGAGTGGTCTCCAGGGAGGGCATGATCCCATTCTGGCTCCGGGCACCGACATCGCGTCGAGTGGAGTCCGTCCGGAGCGCAGCCCCCGCCCCGGGTGGGGCGGGGGTCGGGCGAGGTTGGAGGTGGCGGCCTTGACCTTGTCGGTGAGGTCTTGGCGCAGTAGGAGGCCGGGTTCCGGCGGCCGGTGAACCCGGGGTTGACCACGGGGAGCCGGGAGGGAACGCGGCGGCTGCGGGCGTTACGACAACAGCATTGACGTGTGGCGGCACCGCCGGTTTCATGGCTCGCACTTCCCGCCCGCGTCACCCTCCCGACCGGCGCGGGCGTTCCCCCACACGTGCACCCCACGACCAAGGCGGTGATCCGTTGGCATCGACGGTGAAGGACACGGGCAGCGGCCCGAGAGCGGACGCGCGAGGCTCCCACGTCGCGATGCGGCAGTCGATCGGCCTGCTGGACGGAGTGGCGATCGCCGCCTCCAGCACGGCCGCCACCAGCAGTATCGGGATCGGCCTGGGCCTGATGGCCGGGGTGGTCGGCCTGCACCTTCCGGCGATCATGCTGCTGGCCTTCCTGCCGGTGCTCGCCATCGCCGGCGGGTACGGGCGGCTGAACGCCGTCGAACCGGACTCGGGCAGCAGCTACCGGTGGGTCGGGCGCACCCTCAGCCCCTGGCTGGGCTTCCTGACCGGGTGGGTGAACACCGTGGGGACCGTGGTCTTCATGGCGTACACCACGACCGTCACCGGCTCCTCGATCGTCCAGCTGCTCGACCAGGCCCACGTCCGCAGCGTTGCCGGGCTGCGGCTCGACGCCGACTCGACCGTCCAGTGCACCCTGATCGGACTGGTGGTGCTGGTGGGCGCCGCGCTGGTCGCGGTGCGCGGGCTGGACCTGGCGGCCCGGCTGCAGAAGGCGCTGCTGGTCTTCGAGTACGTCGTGCTGCTCGGCTTCTGCGGCTACGGGCTGTTCGCCGGCGACCAGCCGTTCTCGCTCCAGTGGTACAACCCCTTCGACATCCCCTCCTTCGACGCGGTCGCGCAGGGCATGGTGCTGGCGGTGTTCTGCTACTGGGGCTTCGAGTCGGTGTTCAGCGTCGGCGAGGAGGTGCGCAACCCGCGCGACGCCTCCCGGGGTGGCATGATCGCCCTGGTGGTGATGCTGCTGCTGTTCCTGCTCGCCGGCACGGCCTTCCAGCGGGTGCTGCCGCTGGACGAGTTGGCCGACAACGGCGCCCACGGGCTGACCTACTTCGGCACCAAGCTCGCCGAACAGCCGCTGGCCGCACTGCCGTTGATCGCGCTGATGTTCTCCGCGGTTGCCTCGCTGCAGTCCTCGGTGATCCCGACCGCGCGCGGGATGTACGCGATGGGGCGTGACCGGGTGCTCGGCCCGGTCTGGACCCGGCTGCACCCCCGGCACGCCACCCCCGCCGTCGGCACCCTGCTGATCACCGGTGTCGCGGTCGTCCTGGCGCTGGCCTCGATCGCCATCCCGACCGTCAACGACCTGATCTCGGCCGCGGTCAACGCGATCGGCATCGTCGTCGCGCTCTACTACGCGCTCACCGCCGTCGCGGCCGCCGTCCGGTTCCGCCACCTGCTGCGCACCGACCTGGTGGAGGGGCTGCGCGCGGTGGTCGGGCCGCTGCTGGGCGCGGCGGCGCTGCTCGCGGTCGGCGGCTACCTCGCCTGGACCTTCTACGACTCCACGGACCACTTCGAACTCGCCGCCGACAACGGCTGGTTCGAGCTGTCCGTGGTGATCCTGATGATCGTCAGCGGACTGCCGGCGGCGGCCTGGGCCCGCTGGCGGCGGCGCTCGCCGTACTTCCTGCGGGAGGCCGGAGCCGCCGAGTAGCCCGTACGAAGCACAGCCAGGCACGAAGCACGCGAGAACGGAGCACCACCCATGACCCAGGCCGATCTGGTCTTCACCCACGGCCCCGTCCACACCGGCGACGCCGCCCGCACCCGGGCGAGCGGCCTGGCGGTCGTCGGCGAACGGATCGCCGCCGTCGGGCACGACGAGGTGCGGGAGCTGATCGGGCCGAAGACGGAGGTCGTCGACCTCACCGGCAAGCTGCTGCTGCCCGGCTTCCAGGACGCCCACATCCACGCGGTGTTCGGCGGCGCCGAGTTGGCCGCCTGCGACCTCACCGGGACGGTCGGCGTCGCCGACTACCTGGCGCGCATCCGGGCGTACGCCGAGGCCCACCCGGAGCAGGAGTGGATCACCGGCAGCGGGTGGTCGATGGAGAGCTTCGAGGGCGGCCTGCCCACCCGGCAGCTGCTCGACTCCGTCGTCCCCGACCGGCCGGTGTACCTGACCAACCGGGACCACCACGGCGCCTGGGCCAACACCCGGGCACTGGAGCTGGCCGGCCTCACCGCCGACACCCCCGACCCGGCCGACGGCCGGATCGAGCGCGAGCCCGACGGCACCCCGAGCGGCACGCTCCAGGAAGGCGCCACCGGCCTGGTCGCCCGGCTGCTGCCGCCCGCGACCGCCGCCGACCGGCTGGACGGGCTGCTGCGCGCCCAGCGGCTGCTGCACTCGCTCGGCATCACCGGCTGGCAGGACGCGCTGCTCGGCGAGTTCAACGGCCAGCCGGACCCGTCCGACGCCTACCTGACCGCCGCCCGCTCCGGCGCGCTGACCGCCCGGGTGACCGGCGCGCTCTGGTGGGAGCGCGACCGGGGCGCCGAGCAGATCCCCGAACTCGTTCGGCGGCGCGAGGAGTTGAGCCACGGGCGGTTCCGGGCCGGCTCGGTGAAGATCATGCAGGACGGCATCGCGGAGAACTTCACCGCCGCGATGACCAGCCCGTACCTGGACGGCTGCGGCTGCGCCACCGCCAACTCCGGCCTCAGCTTCGTCGATCCGGCGGCGCTGCGCGGCTACGTCACCGAACTGGACGCGCTCGACTTCCAGGTGCACTTCCACGCGCTCGGCGACCGGGCCGTGCGCGAGGCGCTGGACGCCGTCGAGGCCGCCCGCACCGCCAACGGCTGGCGCGCCACCCGGCACCACCTGGCCCACCTCCAGGTGGTCCACCCGGACGACCTCCCGCGCTTCGCCCGGCTCGGCGCCGTCGCCAACATCCAGCCGCTCTGGGCCGCGCACGAGCCGCAGATGGACGAGCTGACCATCCCCTTCCTCGGGCCGGAGCGGGCCGCCTGGCAGTACCCGTTCGGCGCCCTCCAGCGGGCCGGCGCCACCCTGGCGGCCGGCAGCGACTGGCCGGTGAGCAGCCCGAGCCCGCTGGAGGGGCTGCACGTGGCGGTCAACCGGATGGAGCCGGAGGCCACCGACGGGCGGGTCTTCCTGCCCGAGCAGCGGCTCGACCTGGGCTCGGCCATCGCCGCGTACACGGCCGGCACCGCCTACCTGAACGGGCACGACGACGCCGGGGTGCTGGCGGCCGGACGGCTCGCGGACCTGGTGGTGCTCGACCGGGACATCCTCACCGGGCCGCCGGAGGAGATCGCGCAGGCCCGGGTGCTGCGGACGTACGTCGGCGGGGAGCTGGTGCACGCGGCGGACTGACCGGGGAACGGACGGATTGGCCGTCGGTCGTGAGCGCACGGGGGCTCACCACCGACGGCTTTCGCGTTCCCGGGCGGTGCGGTGCGGTGCGGTGCGGGGTGGTGCGGTGCGGGGTGGTGCGGTGCTGCGTGGAGCGGCGTGGGCGCGTTCCGGCGCGGCGTTCGCCACCGGCGGGCCGTGGCCCACCGGTGGCCCGCGAGCCTCAGCCGCCCGCCGCCCGCAGCCGGGCCTCGGCCGCCTCCAGCAGCAGGTCGAGGGCGTACGGGTAGCCGCTGCGGGGCATGTCGGCGGTGAGCAGGTGGGCGGTGGCCGCGATGTGCGGGTGGTCGGCGGCGTCGAGCCGGGCGTAGGAGGCCTGCCAGACCTGGAGGTCGGCGTTCTGGGCGGCGGCCGGGAGGGCGAGCGCGGCGGCGTCCAGCGCGGCGAAGCCGAGGCTCTGGTCGACGAAGGCGTGGTAGATCCGGACGGCCTCCGGGTCCGGGAAGCCCGCCGTGCGCAGGACGCCGAGGATCGCCTCGACGGCGGCGATCTCGTGGGTGCGGCCGGTGGTGCGGTGGGCGGCGAGGATGGCGGCCTGTGGGTGGGCCTGGTAGCTGGCGTGGATGCGCAGGCCGATGGCGCGCAGGTCGGTGCGCCAGTCGCCGGTGGGCTGCCAGCCGTGCTGGGCGCGGCCGATGAGTTCGTCGGCGATGGCGATCAGCAGGTCATCGGTGCTGTGGAAGTAGCGGTAGACCGCGCTCGGGTCGGCGCCCAGCGCGGCGCCGAGCCGTCGCACCGTGAGTGCCTCGGCGCCGTGCTGGCCGATCAGCCGGATCGCGGTGTCGACGATCAGCTCGGCGGACAGCACCACGCCCTGCTTGGTGGGGCGGCGCCGGCGTCGCTGCGGTTCGGGGACTACGCGGTCGGTCATGCGCAGAGGCTATGTCAATGCCGCTGACGTAGGCCAGGGGGCGGACGCCTCCACGGGCATCTCCCGCCCCCGCCCTCCCGCCGCAGCCCTCCCGCTCCCGGCCTCCGCCTCCTGCCCCCCGCCGTCGGCCGGACTCAGCCCTCGTTGTGGGCCGGGGCCCAGGAGGTGCCGTTGTGGAAGTAGTTCGGCGCGCCCTGCCTGCCCACGGTGCGGAACGGCTGCTGGTCGCCGAGGTCCACCCGCATCGTGCCCTTGCGGCCGTCCTTGGCGGTCCACACCAGTTCGAGGAACCAGCTGACGTCCTGGGACCGGGTGGAGGCGTCCACGTCGATGACCTGCGGGTCGGTGGCCGAGATCCGGTACGGGAAGTCCTTCGTGCCGGTCTTCCGCTCGCCCTCCCGGCCGGGGACGGGGACGAGGCGCGGCGTGGCCGCGTCGAGGTCGACCGCGAAGGACGCCGGTTCGAGCCCGCCGCCGCAGCCGGACCCGGGCGTGTAGGCGTTCCACTTGGGGGCGGGCCGGGTGCTGACCACCTGCACGGACATGGTGTTCAGTACGACGGTGTCCGAGCTGTCGCCCAGGGCGGTCAACTCGATGCGCAGGTGCCCGGCCGGGACCAGCCGCTGGGAGGCGGCCCAGCTGTCGATCCGGCCGGAGGACGACGGGGGCGGGGTCACCTGGGCGGGGGAGCGGGCGGAGAGGAACCACTGGTCGCAGGGGCTGCCCCAGTTGTTGTTGAGGACGCTGACGTGGAAGGGCGCGGGGGGCTCGTCGGGTGTCGCCGAGGCGCTCGCGGACGGGGTGTCCGCGGCGGCGGAGCCCGCGGGGGCCGGTGGCGCCGGGGCATCGGTGGGTGCGGTGCCGGCCGCCGCCGCGGTGGCGGCGACGGAGGGTGCGGCGGGCGAGGAGGCGGACGCGTTCGGGGTGCCGCCGGTGCTGCCGGTGCCGCCGGTGTCGCGCAGGAGGAAGCCGGAGACCACGGCGGCCAGCGCGACCACGGCGGTCGCGCTCAGCAGCACCCGGGTGCGGGCGAAGCGGCGCGGCCCGGCGGGCGGGGACGCGAGGTGGGTGGTCGTCACCTCCTGTTCCTCCTCCGGTGCGGCGGCGGACCGCGGGTCGGGTGCGGCTGCCGGCCGGTGCTGCGGCTCCGGCTCCGGTTGCGGTTCCGCCTCCGGTTGCGGCTGCGGTTGCGGCTGCGGTGCGGTCGCCGCTGGGGTGGCGGTCGGGGTGCCGGCGGCGGAGGTCTCCCGCCGGCGGGCCGCGTCGGCCAGGATCCAGCGGCGGTGCAGTTCGACCAGTTCCTCGGCGCCGGCCCCGCAGACCCGGGCCAGCCGTTCCACCGGCGCGTACTCGGTCGGTACGGCGGCGCCGTTGCAGTAGCGGTGCAGGGTGGAGGTGCTGACGTGCAGCCGAGTGGACAGGGCCCCGTAGCTGCGGCCCGAACGCTCCTTGAGTTCGCGCAGCATCGCCGCGAACTCCTCGGTCTCCACACTCATCTGCTGCCCTTCTCCCACCCCGGCCCGGGATGCCGGCGATGTGCGGATCACCGTACCGGCAGGCCCGGGCGGGGCTCTGAGCAGGGGAGTCGTGCGAGGCGGCAGGTCAGCTGCGGCCGGCCGTCTCCGTGGAGGCGGCCGCGTCGGCGACGCTCTCCCGGTACAGGCCGAGCTTCGGCTGCTTGCCGACCTTCGCGCCGGCGCCGAGCGGGAAGTTGCGGGTGTCGGCGTTGGGCATCTGGTCGTCGGGCAGGACGTTCAGTTCGTCCACGTCGGCCACGGCGCCGCTGCCGGGGTTGAGGTCGACCACCGCGTAGGTGCTCTTGCCGGGAGCCAGTGCGTGGGCGGGCGGGCCGCCCAGCCCGCCCGGAACCAGCGGGGTGAGGTCGTTGCCGTGGTTGGGGGCCTTCGAGCTGCCGAGGCTGATGAGCGGGTAGTAGCTCAGGCCGCAGTAGGCGGTGCCCTGGTTGTGCACCTCGATCACCCGCTGGTTGGGAGCCTCGGCCCGGGTGGTCACCTTGACCGTCAGCTTGTCGGCCTTGCAGGGGTGGGTGTAGGCGTAGGTCTCATCGCCACCGGCCGCGCCCCCGCCGCCCGTGGCGGGGGCCACGGGGTTCTTGGGGCGGGCGGAGCTGCCGCCGGCGGGCGCGGCGGCGGAGGGGGCCCCGGGGGCCGGGGCGGGAGCGCCGGCGGTCGGCTGGGCGGCGGGCGCGGCGGGGGCCGCGGTGCCGGGCGAGGCGGACTGGGCGGGCTTCGTGGGCTGGGCCGCGTCGCCGTTGTCGGCCCCACAGGCGGTCAGGGTGAGGGCGGCGCCCAGGGCGAGGGCGGCGGGCACGAACAGGGCACGGCGAGCGGACACGGCGCGGCGAGCGGACATGGAGGTTCCCCCGTAACGGTTGCGGATGAAGGAGTGGACCGGGCGGCGGGCCATCGGCGCCGACCGCTGAGCAGCACTCTGGTCCGCCGTCGGGCCGGTCCGCCAGGCTTCCCGGCCAAGCCGGGACGCTGGAACGGTTCCACCCCTCTGACCTGCGGTTTCACGCCTGCCTGGAACGGCCTTCCGGAACGATCCGGGGCCCTGTTCGCCGCTTCGCCGCCCCTCCCCTCCGGTGCTGGGACCGCTGCGGCCGGGCGCCGGTCCTCCGTCGAGGTGCGCCGACCCGCGCCCGGCGCACCTCGGTACGATCCCTCCATGGGTGGTGCGCGGGAAGAGGCCTGGGACGCCGAGGTGGCGGAGCGGGCGGTGGCGGTGCTGAAGGCAGTGGCGGACCCGTCGCGGTACCGGCTGCTGTGGGCGCTGAGCCGCCGGGAGCTGCCGGTGAGCGAGCTGGCCGAGCTGCTGGGGGCGCACGTGGCGTCGACCTCGCAGCACCTGGCGAAGCTGCGGGCGGCCGGGCTGGTGGTGGCGCGGCGGGAGGGGACGCGGATCTTCTACCGGGCCACGGAGGTGAGCGGGCTGCTCACCGAGGCTGCCCTGATCGCCCACGACCTGCCCGCGCGCCGCGACGGCGGCGACGACGGCGGTGCCGCCGCGGCCGGTGCGACCACGCCGCAGCCCTTCGCCCGCGCGGCCCGGGCGGTGCGCCGCCGCCCGGCGACCGGCTGAGTCCTCAGCGGCCCGGGGCCTCCGTCCGGTACTCCTGCCGGTCGGCGTCGTACGCGAAGAGCCCGGCGTAGCGGCCCCAGTCGGTCGCGGTCTCCAGTTGCCGGTCGGTCTGTTCGACGGTGTAGTGGAGGCCGAGCAGGTCGCGCAGGAAGCCGGTGCGGACGGTGGCGCCGGGCCGGCCGCCGAGGCTGTTGGCGATCAGCTTGATCAGCGGGACCTCCAGGGCCGCGGCGGCGAAGACGGCGCGGGAGTCCTGGGCGTCGGCCCCGGTGTAGGCGGCGCCGGCCTCGGTGAGCAGCAGGTCGTCGCCGTGGACCTCGGCGAAGCCGAGCAGGTCGAGGGCGTCGACCTGGGGGAGCAGGTCGTCGATGTCCAGGCCGAGTTCGTCGGCGAGGCCGGCCAGGTCGCAGCTTCCGCCCCGGTGGGCGATCGTCTCGGCGAGACCGGAGAGGCCGTCGACGCCGGCGGGGGGCAGCGGGGTGCCGGCGACGGTGCGGCGGTCGGGGTCGGGGTCGGGGTCGGTGCGGCCGGGCGGGCGGGTGTCCTTGGGCCGGCCGGTCATGATCCGGTACACCCGGTCCACCAGCTCGTCGAAGGGGGCCGAGCCGCGGTCGCGCGGCCGCTCCAGGGCGACCTCGACGGTCTCCCGGATGGTCCCGTAGGGGCGGGCGCCGAGGACCACGATGCGGTCGGCCATCAGCACCGCCTCCTCGATGTTGTGGGTGACCAGGACGACGGCCCGGGTGGGGAACTGGCCGGAGTCCCACAGCTCCATCAGCTCGCCGCGCAGGTTCTCGGCGGTGAGCACGTCGAGCGCGGAGAACGGCTCGTCCATCATCAGCACGTCCGGTTCGACGACCAGCGCCCGGGCGAAGCCGACCCGCTGGCGCATGCCACCGGAGAGCTCCTTGGGGTAGGCGGACTCGAAGCCGGCCAGGCCGATCAGGTCGACGGCCTGGGCAGCGGCCCGGGCGCGCTCCCGGGGCGGCACCCCGCGGGCCTCCAGGCCGAGCTCGACGTTCTGCCGGACGGTCAGCCAGGGCAGCAGCGCGAAGGTCTGGAAGACCAGCGCGGTGCCGGGGTTGGCGCCGGCGAGCGGGGTGCCGCGGTAACGGACGGTGCCGGAGCTGGGCGGGATGAGGCCGGCCAGACAGCGCAGCAGGGTGGACTTGCCGGAGCCCGAGCGTCCGAGCAGGGCGACGATCTCCCCGGCCCGCACGGTGAGGTCGATGCCGGAGAGCACCGGCAGTTCGCCGGCGGCCCCGGCGTAGGCCTTGGTCAGGCCGACGGTCTCCAACAGCACCTCGTCGTCCCGGTCGGGACCGGGGACGGGCTCGACGGCACGGGAACGGAACGGGAAGCGCATCGGCGGACTCCGGACTACAGCGAGTAGCGGCGCTCGGCCAGCCGGTACAGCCGGCGCCAGAGCAGGCGGTTGAGGGCGACGACGTACAGGGTCATCACCGCGACCCCGGCGAGCAGGTGCGGGTGGTCGCCGTGCTCGGCGGCGCGGGCGATGTACGCGCCGAGGCCGGTCGCGGTCAGGGTGGTGCCGCCGAAGGTGACCACCTCGGCGACGATGGAGGCGTTCCAGGCGCCGCCGGAGGCGGTGATGCCGCCGGTGACGTACGACGGGAAGATCCCGGGGATGATCAGCCGCCGCCAGCGCTGGAGGCCGCGCACCCCGAGGTCGTCCATGGCCTCGCGCAGGTCGGCGGGGACGGCCATGGCGCCGGCGATGGCGTTGAACAGGATGTACCACTGGGAGCCGAGGGCCATCAGCAGGATGCCGCCGAGGTCGATCGACACCCCGGTGCGCAGCAGCAGCCAGACCGCGAACGGGAAGAGGAAGTTGGCCGGGAAGCCGGCCAGCACCTGGACGACGGGCTGGGCGATCCTGGTGAGCCGGGGTGAGAAGCCGATCTTCACGCCGATCGGCACCCAGACCACGGTGGCCACCGCGACCAGCACGACCACCCGGGCGAGGGTGGCGAGCCCGAGCAGCAGCGGCTCGCCGAAGACGCCGAGGCCGGTGCGGTCGGCGAGGTAGCCGCCGAGGTCGACGACGCCCCACAGCACGATGCCGCCCGCGACGAGGGCGAAGGCCACGTCCCCGGCCCGCCGCCGGCCAGGGTCGACGGCCGGTGGGCGGTCGGCGGTGCCGAACACCCGTCCGGCCCGGTTCAGGGCCCGTCCGGCGGGGCGCAGCGCCCCGCCGAGCGCGGCGGGCAGGCGGGAGCGGCGCAGCAGGTCCAGCACGATCGAGCGCTGCACCTCGGTGGCCTCGGACTGCTCGTTCTTGAACCGTTCGGCCCAGGCGGTGAGCGGCCGCCAGAACAGGAAGTTGACGCCGACCACCAGCACCACCATGGTGGCGATCGCCCAGCCGACCCGGCCGAGGTCCCCGGCGGCGACGGCCGCGCCCGCGTACGAGCCGACCCCGGGCAGCGCGTACCGCTGGTTGTCGACGCTGATCGCCTCCGAGGCGACCAGGAAGAACCAGCCGCCGCCGAAGCCGAGCATGCCGTTCCAGACCAGGCCGATCATGCCCGAGGGCAGTTCGACCTTCCAGAACCGCGTCCACCGGTTGAAGCCGAACGAGCGGGACAGTTCGTCGAGTTCACGCGGCAGCGAGACCAGCGCCTGGTAGAGGGCGAAGGTCATGTTCCACGCCTGGGAGGTGAAGATGGCGAACACGGCGGCGCATTCGAGGCCGAGCATCGAGCCGGGGAAGAGGGCGAGGAAGCCGGAGACCGCGACGCTCAGGAAGGCGAGCACCGGCACCGACTGGAGGATGTCCAGCGCCGGGATCAGCACCCGCTCCAGCCGGCGGCTGCGGGCGGCGGCGTAGGCGTAGCAGAAGGTGAAGACGACCGAGACGGCGAGTGCGGCGAACATCCGCAGCAGCGAGCGCAGCGCGTCGTACGGCAGCCGGGCCGGGTCGGTGTCGACGGCCGCGTTCCGGGCGGTGGAGAACCGGACGGTGCCGCCCTGGCCGAGGCGCAGCGCGAGGTAGAGCAGCACCAGGACGGCGGCCGCGACGACGAGGTCCACCCACAGCCGCCCGCCGAGGCGGCTCGCCGTCCGGGTGGGCAGCGACCCTCGGGACGGGCCCGGGGCGGACTTCAGCAGGGTCATGGCGGTACCTCCGGCGCAAACCCGGGCAGTCTGCTCCCTCGGTACGTCCGTATGCAAACCCGTACCGCCCCGGGGGCCGCTGCCCCGTGCCTACCGGGCGGGAACGGATCCGGAGCGTCGCCGGTCCGCGGGGGCCAGCCGGGGGTCGTACTTGTAGCCGATCTGCCGGACGGTGGCGATCGCCTCCCGGTGCCCGGGCCCGAGCTTGCGCCGGATCCGGGCGATGTGGGTGGCGACGGTGCGGGAGTCACCGGAGTCCGGGCGGCCCCAGACGGCCTCCATCAGCTGGCGCCGGGAGTGCACCCGCAGGGGGTTGCCGACCAGGTGCGCGAGCAGCTCGAACTCCAGGTACGGCATGGTGAGTTGACGGCCCTCGACGGTGACGGTGCGCTGCTCGGTGTCCACCACCAGGCCGGGCGCGGGAGCGGGCCGCGGGGCCGGGCGCCGGCCCGGGGCGGGGTGGTCCGGGAAGAGGGCGTCGAGCCTGGGGTAGCGCAGGGCCATGGCGGAGGGGCTCCTTCGGGGTCTGGGCGGACGGGGAATGTGCGAGCCGGTCGGCTCAGTGGCTCAGCGCGGTCTGGACGATCTTGACGACGACCATGGCCATCGCGAGCAGCAGGTAGGCGCGCAGGGCGCCCATGCCGACCTTGCGGGCGGTGGACATCACCGGCGTGTCGAGGGTCTCCAGCGGGGGCATCCGCCAGCTCTCCCGGCCGGTGCGGTCGACGGTGTCCTCCTTGGTGCCGCGGCGGCCGAAGGTGAAGGAGTACCCGGCGACGAGGACGCCGGCGATGCCGCAGCCGGCCATGATCCACAGGATCGCCCCGGAGCTGATGTCCGGCCAGACCACGGCGGCGGTGAGGATCAGCGAGAGCATCACCAGCACGCCGACCACCGCCGAGGTGAAGGCGTTGGTCCTGGGGCCGTTCACCCAGGGGCCGAGCACGGCCTTGTCGTTGCAGAGCAGCAGCAGGAAGACCGTCGCGGAGGGCAGCAGCACCCCGGCCAGCACCTGGACGAACTGGGTCATCAGGCCCTGGGTGTAGTCGGTGGACAGCAGGGTGATCGCCGCTGCCGTGACCACCAGGCCGGCGTAGATCCCGTAGAAGCCCTTGGCGCCCTTGACCCCGCGGTGCAGCGAGTGCTTGATGCCGAACACGTCGCCGATCGCGTACGCGGTGGACAGGGACACCGCGAAGGCGCCGATGATCGAGGCGTCCAGCAGTGCGATGGCGAACAGCACGCCGGCGAGGTGGCCGGCCTTGTCCTCGATGCCCCGGGCGACGGCGGCCGCGTCGGAGAACTGGCCGAAGCCGTCGGTGCCCGCGAAGGCGGCGGCGGTGAAGCCCATCATCGCGGCGGCGCCGACGATCACGATCACGATGCCGATCCACAGGTCGGCCTTCTCGTACGTCATGAAGCGCGGGGTGATCCGCTTGTCGATGACGTAGGACTGCTGGAAGAACAGCTGCCACGGGGCGACGGTGGTGCCGACGATGGAGATGATCACCAGCATCACGGCCGCGAGCCGGCCGGACCCGCCCGGCATGCTCGGGACGACGAAGTCGTGCGCCATCTGCGAGGTCTTCGGGTGGACCATGAAGTAGATCGGCACCAGCAGCAGGGAGCCCATGCACAGCGTCACGGCGACCCGCTCGAAGCGCCGGAAGGAGCCGGTGAAGGCCGAGGCGACGATGATCCCGGCCGCCAGCACCACCGAGGCCACCTTCGGCAGGCCCAGGTACCCGGCCGCGAGCGTGACCCCGATGAACTCCGTGACCAGCGTCAGCGCGTTCAGCAGGAACAGGTCGATGACGCTGAACGCGCCCCAGAACCTGCCGAAGCGCTCCAGGATCAGCCGGGCGTGCCCGACGCCGGTGACGGCGCCCAGGCGCAGCACCATCTCCTGGTTGACGTAGAGCACCGGGACCAGCATCAGCAGCGTCCACAGCAGCTGGGTGCCGTAGTTCTGGCCGGCCTGCCCGTAGGTGGAGAAGGCGCCGGCGTCGTTGTCGCCGACCATCACGATCAGGCCGGGTCCGACGATCGCGAGCAGGGTCTTGAGTCGCGCCGACAGGCCCTGGCGGGGCGTGTCGTCGTCGAGCCGGATGGTGCCGAGCGCGCCCTTGATGTCGCCGAGGTGCGCGTCGTCCAGGACGGCCGAACGCGGCTCGGGGACCGTGGAGTCGAGAGTGGCGTGGGTGGTCATGGGGTTCCTCCCTGGGCCCCGGACGGGCGGGGCGGGTCGGAGGCAGGCGGCAGCGCTCCCTGCAAGCGGGCACGGCGCATCGGCGCGCGGCGGCGCGGCCCGTACGGGTGGCGTGCGGGCACGGCGAAGCCGCGTGCGGAAGTGACGTGTCGTCATGGCTGACGGGTCGTCAGGGCATCGTGCAGGGAAAGGTGTTACCGCATGCCGGAGGTGTACGAGGGCAAGCGGGGGCAGGGGCAACTGTGGCCCGGACTACTGCAATCCATGTCTCTCGCCTCCTCCCGGCCGGCGCACCCCGTGGTGCGTGTCATCGACGCGGCAAGGAGTTCACCGGCCCGCGCAACGCGACCGCCGGTTCACCCCAACTCGTCAGAGCTTAGCCCCGCCTGAGGGCCATACTTGCGCACTTGGTAGAATCTTTACCTTTGGGTGCGCGGAGGAAGGGCAGGTGCGGCGAGCGGTCACGCGCCCGGCAGGCTGCCGAGGACGGCGGCCACCTCGGTGCGCCGGGCGACCTCCAGCAGTGCGCGGGCCATCACCGAGCCGGGCTCCCGGGCGGCGATCACCAGCCCGATCGGCGCGCTGTGCACCGGCTCGGCCAGCGGAACGGCCTGCATCCCGTGCGGCACGCCGAACACGTGCAGCCAGGCGTACGGCACGATGCTCGCCCAGTGCCCGGTGCGGACGTGGGCGAAGAGCGAGGCCACCGAGTCCGTCTCGACCCGGGGTGTCGGCTCCAGCCCGAGGCCCGCGAACACCTCGTCCAGCACCCGGCGGCCCTGCATGCCCGGATGCAGCAGGCACAGCGGCAGCCGGGAGGCCTCCTCCCAGGTCGCCCGCGGGTGCCGGGCCAGCTCGTCGGCCGGGCCGGTCAGCAGTACGTACCGCTCCTCGTAGAGCGGGAGCGTGCGCAGGTCGTCGGTGCCCGGCCCGGACAGGTAGGTGATGCCCGCGTCGATCTCGAAGTTCCTTACCTGGCGCAGGAGGTCCTCGGAGCGCAGGTCGGTGGACAGCTCCACCGCGGCCAGCGGGTGCGCGGCGCAGAACGGCCCGGTGAGCAGCGAGACGGCCCCCGAGGCGGTCGGCACCGAACCGATCCGCAGCCGTCCGCTCAGGCCGGTGCGCAGCGCGTCCACCTCGTCCCGCAGGGCGTCCCGGTCGGCCAGGATGCGCTGTGCCCACAGCACGATCCGCTCGCCCTCGGGGGTCAGGCCCTCGTAGGTGCGGCCGCGCCGCACCAGCAGCACCCCGAGTTCGTCCTCCAGCTTGCGCAGGCCCTCGGAGAGAGCGGGCTGGGAGACGTGGCAGGCCTGGGCGGCGCGGGCGAAGTGGCGCTCGCGGGCGAGCGCGACGAGGTACTCGAGCCGGCGGAAGAGCATCTACCCGACCCTGGTGGTGTCGATGCGGTCGGTGCGGGTGTAGACGTTCATCGAGTCGCCGCGCAGGAAGCCGACCAGGGTCAGCCCGCTCTCCTCGGCGAGGTCCACGGCCAGCGAGGACGGCGCGGAGACCGCCGCGAGCACCGGGACGCCCGCCATCACGGCCTTCTGCACCAGCTCGAAGGAGGCCCGGCCGCTGACCATCAGCACCGTGCCGCGGGCCGGCAGCAGGCCCTCGCGCAGGGCGTGGCCGACCACCTTGTCCACGGCGTTGTGCCGGCCCACGTCCTCGCGCAGGCACAGCAGCCGCCCGTCGGCGTCGAACAGCCCGGCCGCGTGCAGGCCCCCGGTGCTGTCGAAGACCTTCTGGGCGGCGCGCAGTCGCTCGGGCAGCGCGGAGAGCAGCCCGGGGGCGACGCGCAGCCCGTCCTCGGCGACGCTCCACGGTGCGGTGGTGCGCACCGCGTCCAGGCTGGCCTTGCCGCACAGGCCGCAGGAGGAGGTGGTGTAGAAGTTGCGCTCCAGCGAGGCGTCGGGGGCGGGCACACCGGGGGCGAGCAGGACGTCCACCACGTTGTAGGTGTTGCCGCCGTCGGCGGTGGCGCCGGCGCAGTAGCGGATGCCGGCCACCTGCTCGGCGGCGTGCACCACGCCCTCGCTGACCAGGAAGCCGGCCGCCAGGTCGAAGTCGCTGCCGGGGGTGCGCATGGTCACCGTCAGCGGGCGCCCGCCGACGCGGATCTCCATCGGCTCCTCGGCGGCCAGGGTGTCGGGCCGGTACGAGGGCGCGCCCTGGCGCAGGCGCAGCACTCGGCGGGGTACGGTCACTCGGCCCATGGTCGTCGGCTCCTCGGTGGTGTCGGCCCGACGCTCAGCGGTGTCGGTCCGGTCCTGGACGGTGTCGGTCCGATCCGTGCGGACTCTGTGGATGCATCCTCGCGCGTCGGGCGGCCCGGGGGTGCCGCGGGGTGGTCCGGCCCGGGCAGGTGGCGGCGGCTGTGCACGGCGGTGACCGCCAGGCAGAGCAGTCCGACGGCCGCCATGCCCGCCAGCAGCGCCGGGTAGGAGGCGTGGCCGGCGGTGCCGGCGAGCAGCAGCGGGGTGAGGAAGCCGCTGGAGGTGGTGCTCTGGTAGAGCGAGGCGGAGGTCGGTCCGGAGGACCGCGGGGTCAGCCGCTCCACCTCGTGCAGCCCCGCGCCGAGCGTCAGCCCGTACCCGGTGCCGAGGACGACGGCGGCGGCCACCACCAGGCCCACCGAGTCGCGGTCGGCGGCGAGGGCGCCGAGCAGCAGCCCGGCGATCACGGTGGCCATCGCGGTGAGGGTGGCCCGGGCGCTGTCCGCGTCGTCCAGCCGGGCGGCGAAGGGCTGGGCGACCACGCCCGTGGCCAGGGTCAGCGCCGCGACCAGGCCGCTGAACAGCGGCGCGTAGCCGGGCACCCGGTCGGCGACCAGTGGCGGCAGCACCACGTACGCCACGGTGGCGGCGCCGAGCACGGCCGGGCTGGCGGGGAGGACGACGTAGCGGAACCGGGGGTGGCGGACGGCCGCCGTGCGGTGCGGTGCCGTGCCGCCGCCCGCGAGGGTGGTCTCCGGGAGTCCGCGGGTGGCCCGCAGGACCAGCAGGCAGCCCAGCGCATGGGCGAGGCCGGGCAGCACCATCGGGCCGGGCAGCCACTCGGCGATCACCCCGGAGGCCAGCGCGCCCGCCGCGAAGCCCGTACCGGTGGCGTACATCGCCCGACGGGCTCCCTGCTCGGGCGGGACGGCGGGTCCGGAGAGCTCGCGCAGCCAGGCCGTGCCGGCCAGGAAGACCAGCCCGGCCGCGAAGCCGGTGGCCAGCCGGGCGGCGTACACGGACGGCTCGTCCGCCAGGGCCAGGACGACGCTGGCGGCGGCGGACAGGCCCAGCGCGGCGCGCACCGTCCGCCGCCGGCCGTACCGGTCGGCGGCGGGCCCGCCCAGCAGCAGGCCGGGCACCAGGCCGACCAGGTAGACCGAGAACATCGCGGCCAGCGAGAGCGCCGACCAGTCGGTGTGCGCCCGGTACACGGTGGCCAGCGCGGTGAACTGGTTGGCGCCCCAGGCGGCGACGGCGACGGCGGCCGCCGCCGGGAGCCAGCGGGCGGTGCGGGACGGGGGCATCTGCTCGCTCTGCTCGGTTTCTCTCGCGGGACTTTCCGGGCGGCTGGGAACACCCGCGAATTCGATGAATTCGGTGAATTCGGTGAATCCGGCACAGTGCGGGAAAGAGGGGCGAGGGCCGCCTTCTCTCCGGGATTCCGGGCGCTTCCGCCGGGCCGCTCGTCCAGTGTGTGGCATGCCGTCGTGGCACGTCAAAGAGGCAGTCCCTGTGGCCCGATAAGTGACGCCTATCAAGCGTGCGGCAGGTACGGCCGGACCGTCGTCCGGCAATTGCGCCGGGAATTGCGCCGGGAATTGCGCCGGGAATTGCGCCGGGAATTCCGCTGCGGTGGTTCGACCCGCCGGAGGTTCAACCCGCCTGCGGGCCGTCGCTGCCGATCGACAGCACGACCGCGCTGGCCGCGCCGACCGGGGTCTCGTAGTTCACCGTCTCCCCGGGATGCCGCCCGAGCAGTGCCTTCCCGAGCGGGCTGTCGAAGGTCACCAGGGTGAGGTCCCGCTCCTCCGCCACCTCCGAGATCTCGACGGTCTCCTCCATGCCGTCGCCGAACCGCACGGTCACCGTCGATCCCACCCCCACCACGCGCGCGGACGGCTCCCCGGCCACCTCGGCCTCCCGCAGCCGCGTCTCCAGCTCGGCGATCCGCCGGTCCAGCCGGGTCACCTCCGACGCCCGCTGCAACTCGTCCGCCGCGTCCGCCGAATCCCCCGTCGGCTCCACCCCGCGCAGCGTCGCGGCCACCTTCCCCCGCTGCTCCCGCAGCTGCGCCAATTCCTCCTGCACCGCACGCAGGCCCTCGGCACTGATCGGTTCCGGCCCACCGCTCATGGCAAGCTCCCGGGTCTCTCACGGAACACTCGAACACCGGCCGCCTCCCATTACCCCACCCCACCGGGGCCGGGGCAACTCCGTGTCCGGCCTCGGCTGCGGAACGGCCGGCGCCGGGCCGGCGCATCGCGGGGGTCTGGTCCCGGACGGCCTCCTCGGCGACTCGGCGGGGCGGCCGGTCAGCCGGTGAGCAGCTCGCCCGGCCGGGGCTGTGGCGCCTGTGCGGGGATGGCCGGCCCGAGGAAGGCGCTGGGTGTGCCGTGCCAGGACACGCGCAGGGCCTCGCGTGCGCGTGTGCACGCCACGAAGAGCAGGCTCAGCTCGCCGTTGAGGTCCTCCTGGTGCTGCTGCGGGTCGGTTTCCACCGGGGTGAGCGCGCTGCGCATGGGCACCAGGCCGTCGCTCACGCCCACCACGGCGACGCAGCGGAACTCCAGCCCCTTCATCCGGTGCATGGTGCCGACCCGCACACCGGGGGACGGAGCGTTGCCGAGCAGGTAGACCGGTGTTCCGGCCTGCTCCAGGGTCTGGGCGACGTCGCGGCCGAGTTGGACGGTCCGGACGGCGACGCCGATGTCCTCCGGGGCCACCCCCGAGGCGGTCCACTCCTCGATGCGGGCGACGAGTGCCCGGATCTCCTCGGCCTTGTCGGCGTGACCGTGCGTCTCGGGGCGCGCCCCGTGCAGGGTCGAGTGGTAGCCGACGAGGGACTCCTCCCCGCCGTCCATGTCGTCCGGGCGCTCGCCGGTGAGCAGGGACGCGGACCAGCTGAGGATTTCGTGCGTGGTCCGGTAGTTGACTCGCAGCCGGGAGGACCGCCCGACCACCTGGATCCCGAGTGAGCGCAGCGAGACCTTGTTCCCGTAGATCCGCTGGTGCGGGTCGCCGGAGAGGAAGAGGTCGTCCGGCCCGGGCGCGACGACCGCGCGGAGGAACCTCCACTGCGCGGGGTGCAGGTCCTGCGCCTCGTCGATCACCACGTGTCGGAACGGGCGGTCGTCCTGTTCGTCGAGCACCCGCGCGGCCTGCGCGCAGACCTGGAGGAACGTCCACTCCCCGGTCTGCCGCAGGTCCTCCTCGAACGCGGCCACCGCGCGCCACAGTTGGGCCTTCTTCAGCGGACCGAGGGCCGTACCCCGGCCGGTCCGGGGTGCCTTCAGGTACTGCTCCGCGCTCTCGATCGCCTGGGCCAGGACGACCTGCCGCCACTCCTGGTCCAGGAACACGTCGGTGAAGTCGACCCCTAGCCGGCCGGCGATCC
The DNA here is from genome assembly GCF_042801945.1 of Kitasatospora sp. NPDC057542. Classification (NCBI taxonomy): domain Bacteria; kingdom Bacillati; phylum Actinomycetota; class Actinomycetes; order Kitasatosporales; family Streptomycetaceae; genus Kitasatospora; species Kitasatospora sp. NPDC057542. The sequence continues at coordinate 3,237 of NZ_JBHVFE010000003.1, read as the reverse complement.
GGCCCCAACGGGCGAGGACCGCACGCTGGTTGAAGACGATCTTCAGTGGAGCGCCGCCGCGCGAGCGGCGGAGGACCTCGTTCGCCAACGCGTCGACGGTGACCACCCGGACCTTCGCCCTGATCCGCTCGTCCGTGACGAGCAGCGCGAGGCAGCGTTCCAGCTCCGCGGCGAGGTCCTTGGTGAAGGTGGTCAGCAGAATCGATCCGTCGGGCGCGTCCGGCGGCAACCGGCGCGCCAGGTGGTAGGCGCGGTGCAGGGCCACCACGGTCTTGCCGGTCCCGGGGCCGCCGGTGACGCGGGCGGGCCCGTTGTACGAGTCCCGGTAGGCGATCCGGTACTGGGCCGGGTGCAGGAAGATCCGCCATGCGTCGAACGGGCGCTCCAGGATCTCCAGCAGTTCCTCGGGGCAGGACACCAGGGCGACCCGGCCGCGCGCGTGGGCCATCGCCGAGACCAGCCCGTCCTCGGACTGCTCGGTGCTCGCCGGAGCCGCCGCCCGCGCGTACGCCTGGACGATCTCACGGTCGATGTCGGCCGGCTCCAGTCCGCTCGCGAGGCCGATCAGGACGTCGAACTGCTGCTCCGGCAGGACCCGGTGGAGCGCTTCGAGATGGGTTTCGTCGGGCAGCAGCCGGATGATCGGCAGGATCTCCTCGTCGATGCCCAGGCTGCGCAGGACCTTGTCGGAACGGCCGGCGAAGAGCCGCCGGGGTTCCTCGGAGGCCAGGGTCTTCAGCGACTCGGTGGCGCGTTCCAGCGCGACGTCGTTGCGGATCTCGATGCCCTGGGTGGCGGTGTTGACCGAGCCGCGGTGCTTGCACGCCCAGTCGTTGGCCTTGTCGTGCGGGAGGACCTTCAGGAGCAGGTAGCTGTCGCCCTCGTCCTCCTTGAGGACCACCCCGCGCCAGAAACCGGTGATCCGGATGGTCCGGATCCGAGGGTCCCGCTGATTGGTGAGCTTCTCCAGGTGAATGCCGGTGTGCGTGGCCTCGGTGAACTTCTCGAAGGTCTCGAACACCCGCCGCTGCACGGACTTCTCCAGCGCCGCGAACTCCAGCAGGAAGTCCCGGTGCATACCCAGCGTCGCCACACGGGCCCCCTTGCGCCTCACTCGGACGGGCAGTGCGCTCACTGTACTGGCCTTGGTGATCACTCGGGCGCGCGCTACCAGCTGGAACGCCCCCTGAGGCGGGGGTCGAAGGGACACGAACACCCTTCGGACGGTTTCCGCGGATGTCCGGACGGCCGCGTGCCGGTTCGGCAGCGCTGTCGGACGCACGCTCCTTCCGCCGGACCACTGGAGTTCCGGACGGGTTCCCCCTCCAGAGGCACCGGCATCATTCACCGGGACGATGCCGGCGAATCGGCTGACGCCGAAGGCTGTGAGCATGAAGACGACGACACGGCCCTCGGCCGCTCCCCCCGCAGGCGACACCGAGCGACCCGTTCCGCGCTGGGCCACCGCCGCGGCGCGGGCCATCCCCCTGGTGGGACTGCCCGCGTGCCTGTGGCGGCTGCCGTTCGCGTTCGGCTTCACCATGGGGACGGTGCAGGAACAGACGTACAGCTGGTGGGTGATCGCGCCTTACGTCTTCACCCTGAGCGCGGTCTCGGAGTGCCTCGCCCTGCTCTCCATCGGCCTGGTGCGCGGGTGGGGCGAGGTCGTGCCCGGCTGGGTCCCGGTGATCGGCGGCCGGCGGGTCGCGCCGGCCGCGGCGATCGTGCCGGCGACCCTCGGCGGGCTGGTGCTGACCGGCGTACTGGTCGAGTGGTCGCTCGGGATCCTCGGTGTCATCCCCGGCCTGCACTACACCAACGACTCGTGGCGGGTGCTGGCAGTGTGCTGCCAGGCCCTGATGGTCCTGTGGGGTCCGCTGCTGCTGGCCGTCACCTACGCCTACTGGGTGCGGCGCTGCCGCTGAGCTCGCACCGGCGGTGCGGGAAGCCGGACCCGGCGGTCGTGAGCACGGTGCTCACCGCACACGGCTCTCCGGGACGGTTCACCTGCCGGGCTCGACTCACTACGGATTCTCCGCAGTGACGCACGACGGATATTCTTTCCCGCTGTTCACCACGAAGTTGCCGCTCGCGTCTTTGACCTTCATCGGGCGGACCTGTTGCATGAGCGGATCCGACATGAATTTCGCCGGCCAGCAGGTCAGCGCGTTCACCTGCGCCCCCTCCATCGAGCGCACGCCGGTCAGATCGGCCCGACTCAAATTCGAACTGAGCAACAGGGCCTCTTGCAGAGTGGCCCCTTTGAAAACGGTTTTGGAGAGATCCGCCCCGATGAAGTTCGTGCCAGTCAGGTTGGCGTCCGTGAAGTCGGCCCCGCGCAGAACGGTGTCGCGGAACTGGAATCCCGACAGATCGACTCCCTTGAAATCGGCGTCACGCATGTCCTTGCCGTTGAAGCTGATCCCCTCGATCGAGTGCTTCCCCGGAGAGAATCCGTAGAGTTCGGAGGCTACCGTCACGCTGGCATGCCAGGTTGCCTCTTCCTGGGCCGTCTCCAGGGATTTCGTAAGAAACTGGACGGACAGTGACACCGCAAATCCCGTGATAAGACCTCCACCCATGCCGGAAAGAATGCCGCTCTCGATCGAGTGCGCGCCGGATGCCAGTCGCCAGGCGATGACTGCCATCAGGACCCCCAGGACGACCAGCAAGAAGACGACAGCCCACTGCCAGGGCTCGATCCCGCGCAGCATCGGGTACCCATCCCTTCATGTGAGTTTCAGGAATTTGGAAAGATGAGCCGACAAAAATTCAAACAATTCGCCGATTACTAGGCGAACTATATTTTCTGGCAGCGTGATCCGCATTTTCTCGGACCCGTTCGAGTGATGATCCGGCGCATCTCTTCTTCCAGTGAGGGGCCCGCTGAGTTTTTCGGAATGGTCGGGGGCCGCGTTTTCATGGGCTGGGGTACCAGTGGGCTCGGAATGTCCGCCAGCAGTGCCCTCACAAAGGCGAACGCCGTCGCCCGCGGCTCCGACCGCTCGAAACGCCCGGCGACACGGCGTCAGGGGGACCGGCATGGCGAGGGAGCCTGGACGGGCGAGGAGGCCGCGGCCGTGCGCGAAGCTCCTCCGCGCGGGGCTGGACCTCTGGGAACAGGCTGTGCAGGGTGTCGGCACCGGTTGATCGGATCCACGAGTCTTCCGCGCGTACTCGGCTCAACTGCCGCTGTGGTACCAGGCGGAAGCGGCGCCTCGCTCTGCGGAGCGAGGC
>NZ_JBHVFE010000002.1:0-96489 GCF_042801945.1 Kitasatospora sp. NPDC057542 | reverse complement strand
GGCTCGGAGGCCCGGGCTAGGAGGCCCGGGCCGGAGTGCCGGGCCGGAGTGCCGGACTGGGGTCAACTCCCGGCTCAGCGGCCCTGGTTGCCGCTGACGGTCTCGGTGATGGCGCGCAGCGACTGCTGGAGCGAGCCCATGGTCGCGAGGACGGCCGTCGGCTCGTATCCGCAGTGGGCCATGCAGTTCTCGCAGCGCGGGTCCCTGCCTCGGCCGTACTTGCTCCAGTCGGTCTTCTCGACCAGTTCGCGGTAGGTCGGCACGTAGCCGTCGGCCATCAGGTAGCAGGGCCGCTGCCAGCCGAACAGCGAGTAGTTGGGGATGCCCCAGGGGGTGCACTCGAAGTCGGCCTTGCCCTCCAGGAAGTCCAGGAAGAGCGGGCTGTGGTTGAGCCGCCAGCGCTTGCGGTTGCCGCCTGCGAAGGCCTTGCGGAAGAGCTCCCTGGTCTGCTCGACGCCGAGGAAGTGCTCCTGGTCGGGGGCCTTCTCGTAGGCGTAGGCGGGCGAGATCATCATCTCGTCCACCTTGAGCTCGTCGTTGAGGTAGTCCAGCACCTCGATGACGGTCTGCGGGGTGTCGGTGTTGAAGAAGGTGCTGTTGGTGGTGACCCGGAAGCCGCGCCGCTTGGCCTCCTTGATCGCCGCCACCGCCTCGTCGAAGGTGCCCTCCTTGGCCACCGACTCGTCGTGCCGCTCGCGCATGCCGTCGATGTGCACGGCGAAGGTGAAGTACGGCGAGGGCGTGAACTTGTCGATCTTCTTGCGCAGCAGCAGCGCGTTGGTGCAGAGGAACACGTACTTGCGGCGCTCGACCAGCTGCCGGACGATCTCGTCGATCTGCGGGTGCATCAGCGGCTCGCCGCCTGCGATCGAGACCATCGGGGCACCCGACTCCAGGACCGCGCCGACCGCCTGGGCGACGGGCATCCGCTGCTTCAGGACACCCGCCGGGTGCTGGATCTTGCCGCAGCCCTCGCAGGCGAGGTTGCAGGCGAAGAGCGGTTCCAGCTCCACGATCAGCGGGAACTTGTCCCGGCGCTTGAGCAGCTTCTGCTGCATGAGGTAGGTGCCGACCCGCACGGTCTGGCGCAACGGCATGGCCATGGCTAGCTCGCCTCCTGGGGGAGCGTCGAGGATGTGGGGTGGTTCAGGTCTGCGGAGCCGGGCGCGCGCTCCTGCCGGTACCAGTCGACCAGGGCGGGTACCGTCGCCCGCAGGGTCCGCCACGCTCGCACCCCGGCCGGGAGGGTGCCGGGCCGCAGCAGCTCGTGCTCGGGCGTGTCCACCACCACCCGTAGGACGGCCGTCGGCAGCGTGGACCGCACCTCGCGCAGCGCGGCGAGGACGGCGGCGGCCTCCATGTCGACGGCGAGCGCACCCTGGAGGTGAAGCGCCCGCCGTTCGAGGCCGCGCACCACGTGGTCGGCGGTGTGGTGCACCCCGGTGTGCACGGTCAGGCCGCGCTCCTTCAGCGCCCGGCCGAGCTCCGCCCCGGAGTCGAGCGGGTACAGGTGGCCCTCGGCGTCGCGCACTCCGTCGGCGGCGACCACGTCACCGGGCAGCACGCCCGGGCCGAGCGCGGCACCGAAGCCGGCCACCACCACGGCGCCGTAGCCGGTGGGAGCGGAGCCGAGCAGCCGCCGGACGGCCAGCCCGGCGCGCCGCCGGCCGACCCCGGTGCGCACCAGCACCGGGGACCCGCCGGGCGCGCCGCGCCAGTCCCCGCCGCGCAGGGCCCAGACCTCGGGGCCCAGGGCGCAGAGCACCAGCAGGGGCGCGGTGGTCACCGCGCCACCCCGATCACCGGGGCGCCGTCGGCCCGGCTCGTGCCCGGGGTGCCGTTGAGGTAGCGGCCGAGCGCGGTGACCGGGAAGACCAGCCGGTACAGGTGGTAGTTGATGGAGAAGTCCCACGGGAAGCCGGTGCCGGTGAACTGCGGTTCGTCCCAGGTGCCCTCGGGGAGCTGGGTGCGCACCAGCCACTCCACGCCGCGTTCGACCGCCGGGTTGGCCCGGCACTGCGGCCCCTCGCCGGCCGCGAGCAGCGCCATCAGCGCCCACGCGGTCTGCGAGGCGGTGGAGTCGCCGCGCCCGGCCCAGCGCGCCGGGTCGTCGTAGGAGCGCATGTCCTCGCCCCAGCCGCCGTCGGCGTTCTGCCGGTCCTCCAGCCAGCGCACCGCCCGGCGGATCGCCGGGTGCTCGTCCGGGACGCCGGCCGCCACCAGGGCGGGCAGCACCGAGCCGGTTCCGTAGATGTAGTTGGTGCCCCACCGGCCGAACCAGGAGCCGTCCGCCTCCTGGTTGCGCAGCAGCCACTCGATGCCGCGCCTGGTCCGCGGGTCGCGGGAGCGGCCGGTCTCGGCGAGCATCTCCACCACGTGCGCGGTGACGTCGGCGGACGGCGGGTCGACCACCTCGCCGAAGTCGCAGAACGGCAGCTTGTTGGGCAGCGTGCTGGTGTTGTCCACGTCGAAGGCGCCCCAGGCGCCGTTCTTGGACTGCATGCCGAGGTTCCACAGCACGCCCCGGTCCACCGCCGCGTCGACCCTGGCCGGGTCGGGGTGGGCGACCCGGCGCAGCGCGAGCACCACCTCGGCGGTGTCGTCGATGTCAGGGTAGGTGTCGTTCTCGAACTCGAAGGCCCAGCCGCCGGGTGCGAGCCCGGGCCGCTGGACGGCCCAGTCGCCGCGCTTGCGGATCTCCTCGCCGAGCATCCAGTCCACGGCGGAGACCAGCGCCGGGTGGTCGGCCGGCACCCCGGCGTCGACCAGGGCGATGGTGGCCAGGCAGGTGTCCCAGACCGGGGACTGGCAGGCTTCCAGCCAGCGCTTGCCGTCCTCGGTGTGCACGGTGAAGCGGTCGAAGGAGGAGAGCCCGGCCTTCACCACCGGGTGCTCCAGCTCGTAACCCTCCAGGTGCAGGGCGATCAGCGAGTAGACGGCGGGGGGCTGGATGCCGCCCCAGCAGCCGTCGGCCTCCTGCCGTTCGACGATCCAGCGGCAGGCCTGCGAGACGGCCAGCCGGCGCAGCGGGCGGAAGGCCCGGCGGTGGTAGGCGTGCAGCGCCTTGTCGAGGCGCTCGAAGAGGCCGTCCCAGGTGGTGGCGGGGGCGAGCGGCCGGTGGGGGTACGGGTCGTCCGGGTCGGTGTGCAGCTCGGTGAGCGCGAAGGGGGCCGGACGGACCGGGCGGTGGGACGAGACGACGGTCAGCGGGACGATGGTCTGACGGGCCCAGCAGCCGAAGGCGTAGATGTTCAGCGGCAGCCACTTGGGCAGGAAGATGATCTCGGGCGGCATCTCGGGCAGCCGCTCCCAGGGCCACCAGCCGAACAGTGCGAGCCAGATCCGGGTGAACACCCGGGCGGCGGCGATGCCGCCGGCGGAGCGGACGTAGCGCGCGGCGGCCAGCATGTGCGGGGCGTCCGGGTCGTCGCCGGCCAGCTTGAGCGCGACGTAGGCCTCGACCGTGGTGGACAGTTCGGGCGGACCTCCGTGGAAGGTGGACCAGGTGCCGTCCTCGCGCTGCTGGGAGCGGATCCACTCGGCGGTGGCGTGGGTCTGCTCCTCGGTGCGGATTCCCAGGAACTGGCGGAGCAGTAAGTCCTCGGCGTCCATGGTGACGTTCGTCTCCAGGTCACCCTTCCACCAGCCCTCCGAGGACTGCAGGGAGAGCAGGTGGGTGGTGGCGCGGGCCAGGGCCTCCCGCGCGTCGGCCGGTCGGAGGTCCGCCTCACCGGCAGGCCGGAGCTGGCCGGTGTCCTCGGGCTGCCGCCGCCCCGCGCCCAGCAGGGCCGGGGGGCGGTCGCCCACCGCGACCGGCTCGGAATCGTACTCAGGGTCGAGCCGGCCGTCCGCGGTTGCTGTCAACGTAACGTCACCTCTCTCGTACCACCACGAATTCGGCGAGTGCGACGAAGTGCTCGCGCACCTCGTCGGACATGGGCACCTCGTCCAGGGCGGCGAGGGCAGTCGTGTGCTGGCGGCGGGCCTCCTCCTGGGTCCAGGCTCGGCCGCCGGCCTCCTCGATCAGCGCGGCCCGGGCGGCGAGCTCGGGCTCACTCTCTTCCCCGCGTCCCTTCGGGTCGGCCAGTTCCTCGGCGAGCCGACGCGAGGCCGCTCCGCCCTCGGCCAGTGCGGCAGCCACCGGCAGGGACTTCTTGCGCTGGCGCAGGTCTCCCCAGTGGGGCTTGCCGGTGACCTCGGTGGCACCCCAGATGCCGAGCAGGTCGTCCACCGCCTGGAAGGCCAGACCGAGGTGGTGGCCGTAGCGCTGGAGCGCGCCGGAGACCTTGTCGTCGGCACCGGCCAGGACGGCACCGATCGCCGAGGCGGCGGCCAGCAGTGCCGCCGTCTTGCCGCCCTCCATCTCCAGGCACTCCGCGACCGTGACGCTGTCGCGCTGTTCGAAGGCGACGTCCATGGCCTGGCCGTCGATCAGCCGGCGGGTCGCCGTGGTGAGCAGTCGGACGGCGCGCGCGGCGTCGGTGGCGCTCGTGCCACCGGTCACCGCGGCGTCGAGCAGCACCTCCGTGCCGAGTGTCGCCAGCGCGTCACCGACCAGGATCGCCTGGGCCGGCCCGAAGACCGTCCAGGCTGTGGCCCGGTGCCGCCGGGTCTCGTCACCGTCCATCAGATCATCATGAAGGAGGGAGAAGTTGTGCACCAGTTCAACCGCAACTCCGCCCGGCACCCCCACCTCGGCCTCCGCGCCGGTGGCCCGGGCGGACAGCAGCGCCAGCGCCGGGCGCACGGCCTTGCCGCCGTCCCCCGTCACCGGGGTGCCGTCCCGGTCGATCCAGCCGAAGTGGTAGGCGGCGACGGTCTCCATGGGTGCGGCCAAACGGGCGACCGCGGCCCGTAGTGGCGGGGTGCAGAGCGTACGGCTGCGGGCGAGCAGCTCCGGCACCGAGACCGGTTCGGCGTGCGCCGTGCCTCCGACGGCGAAGCCGGTGCGTGACTCCACGTGCGTTCCCTCTCCCTCGTGGTGCCGGACCGCACGGGGCGGCCGGGTGTTGTCGGTGCGGCCGGTGTCGAATCGATTGGTGCCGACGGTGCCGGTGCGGCCGGCCGGACCGCTCCCGGTGGTTGCGCCGATGCGCTCGACGGTACGCCCGTCGGCTCTGGCGGGCTCTCCGGCGGCGGGGCCCGCCGTCACCTGGGCCACCTCCCCTCGCCGCGGTCCACCGGCACCCGGGTGCCGGCCGCGGCGAGCGCGGCGTCGGCCGCGGCGTGACCGCTGCGTACGGCCCCCTCCATGGTCGCGGGCCAGCCGGTGGCCGTCCACGAGCCGGCCAGCAGCAGGCCGGGAACCCCGGTGCGGGCCGACGGGCGCAGCGCCCCGTTGCCCGGGGCCGGGTCGAAGGTCGCGGTGCGCTCCCGGGTGACGAAGAAGTCCAGCACCTCTGCCTGGGCCGCGGCCGGCAGCAGCCGGCCCAGCTCGGGCAGGTAGCGGCGGCGCAGCTCGGCGACCGGCAGGTCGATCTCGTCCTGCACGGCGGACTGCGACAGCGCCAGGTACTGGGCGCCCGGGTGGGCCCGGCCCAGCCCGGTGGCGGCCAGGCCGGAGTGCGCGGTGCGGTCGAAGACCCACTGGACCGGGGAGCCGAGCGCGGCGAAGAACGGACGGCGCAGCACCTTGCGGTCGTAGACCACGTGCACGTTGAGGATCGGCGCGGTGCCGAAACCGGCCAGCCGCTCCTGCCCGGGGATCGCGTTCGGCGGCAGCAGCGCGGCCGCGCTGTCCTGGGCGCCGGCCAGCACGACGGTCTCGGCGGTGAGCAGCTCTCCGCCCTCCAGCCGGACGGCGTGCTGCGGCGCGGCCGGCTTCAGCTCGGCCACCCGGGCCCGCAGCAGCACCCGGACGCCGGCCCGCTCCAGCTCGGCGAGCGCCCGGTCGTGGTGGATCGTGCCGAGCGGGACGGCGGCGATGCCGATGTCCGAGGCGCCCGGGTCGGAGAGCAGGCCGGTCTTGAACACCATCCCGGCGAGCGCCATCGAGACCTGGTCGGCCCGGGCGTTCAGGGTGGCGACGCCGACCAGGTCCCACAGGGCGGCCTGGGTGGCGGCGTTCTGCCCGTTGCGGCGCAGCCACTCGCCGAAGGAGACCCCGTCCAGTGCCGGGTCGGCGAGGTCCAGGCGCTGCAGGGCGAGCGCGCCGCGGACCACCCGGACTCGGTCGGCCGGGGACAGGTGCGGGTAGCGGGCCAGGCTGTCGGCCAGGTGCAGCGGGACGGGCAGGCCGGCCCGGCGCAGTCGGCCGAGGGTGCGCACCGGGGCGGCCTCGGGCCCGGTGACGGAGAGCACCGGGATGTCGAGGCGGTCCTGGAGGTGGACCAGCCGGGTGGCGCCGAGGCGCTCCAGCAGGCCCCGGTAGGCGGTGCAGCAGCGCAGGTAGACGTGCTGGCCGTTGTCGACGGTCAGCTCGCCGCGCCGGAAGGAGAAGGCCAGGCCGCCGAGCCGGGGCCGGCCCTCGGCGAGGGTGACCCGGTGGCCCGCCTCGGCGAGGCGCAGTGCGGTGGTGATCCCGGCCAGGCCGCCGCCGACCACGACGGCCGCCGGGCAGGCATCGGCTCGCCCGGTCATCGGCCCTCCCCCTCGCAGTCGGTGGACCGCCCGCAGGCAGTCGCTGAAGCCGGTACTCGTTCGGTCAACACGGAACTGCCCGCTCGTGATTCCCCGCTGACACAGCGTGACAGAACTGTCGCGAGAATCAAGAACGCCCCCCGGCGAGCCCGGAAAGCGCCACGTACGCCTTCTCCCAGCCCGGCAGCGAGACCCGGCCGCGCAGCACCGACTCCGGGTCCGCGGCGATCCGGCCGAGCAGCCGGTGGTAGATCCCGGCCATCGCGGCGGTGCAGGCGCGGCTGCGGCGGTCGAGCATCGGCAGCAGCCGCAGCCCCTCCTCGAAGGCCGCCTGGGCGCGGGCGGCCTCGAAGGCCACCAGGCCGGTGAAGTCCGCGCCGAGCGGCGGCTCGGGCAGTGCGAAGCCCTGCTCGCAGCCGAACCGGACCAGGTCCTCGGCGGGCAGGTAGGTGCGGCCGTTCAGGGCGTCCTCGCGCAGGTCGCGCAGGATGTTGGTGAGCTGCAGCGCCAGGCCCAGGGTGTCCGCGTAGCGCGCCCCGAGCTCCGGGTCGTCGCAGCCGTAGACGCCCAGCGAGAGCCGGCCGATCGCGCCGGCCACGCACCGGCAGTAGACCTTCAGCTCCTCGTAGGTCTGGTACTCGGCGCCCTTGAGGTCCATCTCGACGCCGTCGATCAGCTCGTCGAAACCGCCGAGCGGGATCGGGAAGCGCCGGGCCGCGTCGGCCAGGGCGACCTTGATCGGGTCGGTGTCGTCCTCGGCGACCACCCCGGAGCGGACTTCGTCCACCAGTTCCCGGGTGCGTAGCAGCGCCTCGGCCTTGCGGTCGTCCGGGAGGTCGCCGTCGCCGATGTCGTCCACCCGGCGGGCCAGGGCGTACAGGGCCGACATGGCCAGCCGCTTGGGTTCGGGCAGCAGCCGGATGCCGTAGCTGAAGTTGCGCGCCTGCAGCCCGGTGACTGCCTCGCAGTACCGGTACGCCGCCATGACCTGGGCCGGCGCCAGTGGTGATGCCGCCACTCGGGCGTTCACCTTCCCTTCGCGAAGATGGCCGCCGCCTTCGCTGCGAGGCGGCGCTTGTCCGGCTTCGCCTGCTGGGCGAGCACGTCGTACCCGGCGTCCTCGACGGCCGCCAGGGCCGCGTAGCCGCCTGCGGTGAATCCCGCCAGGAGCAGTCGAAGCCTCCCCCGAACCGTACCCACCAATGGTGCGCCGCGGTCGAGCAGGGTGCGGGCCCGCTCGGCCTCGAAGGCGATCAGCTCGCGCACCGCGCCGTCGGCGGAGGGAGCCGCGAGGTCGGCCTCGGTGACGCCGAAGCGGGCCATGTCCTCGGCGGGCAGGTAGATCCGGCCGTGGGCCAGGTCCTCGGCCACGTCCTGGAGGTGTTCGACCACCTGGAGGCCGCTGCACACGGCGTCCGAGAGCTCGATCCGCTCGGGGGTGGAGACGCCCGCGATGGCCAGCACGAGGCGGCCGACCGGGTCGGCGGAGAGGGTGCAGTAGCCGATCAGGTCGTCGAAGGTGGCGTAGCGGGTGGTGGTCTGGTCCACCCGGTTGGCCTCGATCAGACGGCGGAACGGCTCGGGGGTCAGGCCTCGGCGGTCGACCAGCGGGACGAGCGCGCTCATCAGCGGGTGGCGGGGGCGGTCGGCGCCGGCCCCGGAACCGCCGGCGGAGCGCAGTGCGGTCTCGAAGACCCGGTCGAGGTCCTGCTCCAGTCCGTCGAGCAGGGCGAGCCGGAAGGCGGTCTCCTGCGGAGTCGGCGGGCCGGACTGGTCCGAAGGGGTGGCGGGGGGTGTCTGCTCGACCCCGAGCAGGCGGGCGGTGGCGGCCGGGTCGGCCAGGTCGCCGTCGCCGGTGTCGTCGACCAGGCGGGCGAAGCCGTACACCGCCATCAGGTCGTCGCGCCAGGCCGCGGGCAGGAAGAACGGGGCGACCGGGAAGTTCTCCGCGCCCGCCTTCTCCAGGGTCTGTCCTACGGAACCGTTCACCGGCGTATCTCTGGGCTGGGCCGAAGCCGACACTGCTGTCACTCCCCCGTTCTACACCGCTTGGCACGACCGGCCCGACTCGGACACGCGTCCGAGCGCGGGCGTCACGCACGGCACACCGCCCCCGAGACCACCAGGCTGACACGCCCGGGCGCGCCGGAGAAGGGCGCACCACCCGGAGCACCGGGCGCTCACCCCCGCGGCGGCGGACCGCCCGGGGCGCCCGAGGCGCGGGCAACGCGAAGGGCCGGCCCCGGAGGATCCGGAACCGGCCCCTGTGTGAGTGACGAGGACTACGGTCGCTCGCCGCGCTCGTAGCGGCTGACGACCTCCTCGGTGGGACCGTCCATGACCAGCTCGCCGGCCTCGATCCATATCGTCCGCTCGCAGACCTCGCGGATCGAGTTGTTGTCGTGGCTGACGAGGAAAACCGTACCGGCGGACTTGCGCAGCTCGTCGATCCGCTTCTTGCTGCGCTGCTGGAAGGCCTGGTCGCCGGTGGCGAGGGCCTCGTCGATCAGCAGCACGTCGTGGGTCTTCGCGGCCGCGATCGAGAACCGCAGCCGGGCGCCCATGCCGGAGGAGTAGGTGCGCATCGGCAGGGAGATGAAGTCGCCCTTGTCGTTGATGCCGGAGAAGTCGACGATGTCCTGGTAGCGCGCCCTCACCTGGGCGGGGGTCATGCCCATCGCCAGGCAGCCGAGGGTGACGTTGCGCTCACCGGTGAGCTCGTTCATCAGCGCGGCGTTGACGCCCAGCAGCGAGGGCTGGCCGTTGGTGTAGATGCCGCCCTTCTCGGTCGGCAGCAGGCCCGCGATGGCGGCCAGCATGGTCGACTTGCCGGAGCCGTTGGAGCCGATCAGGCCGACCGCCTCGCCCTTGTACGCGGTGAAGCTGATGCCCCTGACCGCGTGCACCTCGCGCACGCCGGCGGCGCGCTTGCGGCTGATGATGCGGCTCAGCGCCGAGGTGGCGCTGCCCTTGCCGGAGCCGGCGCCGTGCACCTTGTAGACGATGTGCACGTCGTCGACGACGACGGTGGGCTCGCGGGCCACGTCCGCGCCCGGGACGGTGTCGCTGATGCTCAGGTCGATGTCAGCCACGGCCGTACTCCTCCTCGGCCTTCCAGAAGAAGACGTATCCGATGACGAACATGCCCACGCCCCACCCGAGGCCGTACACCCACAGGTGCGGCGGGAGGGTCTGGTGCACCGGCTGGTGCGGGTTGTAGATGACCGGCGCGAAGGCGTGCCGCAGCAGGTCCATGTAGACCGACGCCGGGTTGGCCGCCATCAGCGTCTGGATGTAGTGCGGCCAGTGGGTGATCTTGTCCTGGATGCTGAACATCACACCGGACAGGAACATCCAGGCGCGCATCACGAACGGGATCAGCTGGGAGATGTCGCTGGTCCTGGAGCCGATCCGGGCCATCACCAGCGAGATGCCGGTGTTGAAGAGCGTCTGCAGGAGCAGCGCCGGGATGATCAGCAGCCAGGTCCGGCCCGGGGTGATGCCGGCGGCGAGCACGGTGACGACCAGGACGACCATGGAGATCAGCAGCTGCTGGAGCTGGATCACGGTGAAGGCGATCGGGAGGCTGGCCCGGGGGAAGTGCAGCGCCCGGATCAGCCCGAGGTTGTCGGAGATCGCCCGGGTGCCGGCCTGCACCGCGTTCTGGGTGAACTGGAAGACGAAGACGCCGATGCACAGCCAGGCGATGTAGGTGTTGTCCGGGAAGCCCTGCTTGCTCGCCAGGATCACGCCGAAGACCAGGTAGAACACCGCGCAGTTGAGCAGCGGGGTCACCACCTGCCACAGCTGGCCGAGCTTGGCGTTGGTGTACTGGGCCACCAGGCGGGCGGTGGCGAAGGCCCAGATGAAGTGGCGCCGGGCCCAGAGCTGCTTGGAGTAGGCGAACAGGCCGGGACGGGCACCGCTCACCGCCAGACCGTACTTGTCCGCAAGCTGCTTGGGGGTCAGGCCCGCGTCCGCCCCCCTGGGGGCCGAGAGGCTGACGGGTTCACTCACTGTCGACACATTCGTCCTTCATGCGGGATCGGTCGGGGCGGCCGGTCGGCGGGGTCCGCCGGTCGTGCGCCGAGGGGGATCCACTGGGATCTCGGGGAGCCGGCCGGTGTGTGGGCACCGGCCGCAGCGATCGATCATTCGATGCGGATGCCATCAGATGCGATCAGATGATCGGTGGTCGGCCCAGCCTGGTCAGTCGCCAAACGGTACGCCACCGCATGGGCCGCCGCGGACCGCAGGGTTCGCGCCAGCCCGCCCGGAACCCGCCCCACCAGGCCTTCAGCGCCTCCGGGGAGGGGCGGCGGGCCAGGGTCAGCAGGAACCAGGTTCCCAGATAGAGAGGCACCAACAGGGCCGGAAGGTTCCGCCTCGCGAGCCAGACCCGGTTGCGGGCCACATTGTGGAAGTAGCTCGCGTGGCGGGCGGGCGAGGTCGTGGGGTGGTGCAGCACCACGTCCGCCCGGTAGTCGATGGCCCAGCCGGCGTCCAGCGCGCGCCACGCGAGATCGGTCTCCTCGTGGGCGTAGAAGAACTCGGCGGGCAACTGCCCGGCCTGCTCGAACACCTTGCAGCGCACCGCGCTCGCGCCGCCCAGGAAGGTGGTCACCCGGGACGAGCGCAGCGGGTCGCTGGCACGCAGCCGGGGGACGTGCCGGCGCTGGGTGACACCGGTGTCCGGGTCGGCGATCCGGAAGGAGACGATGCCCAGCTCCGGGTCGGCGGTGAAGGCCTCACGCAGCAGGCGGGCCGAGTCGGTGCGCGGCAGGTTGCCGTCGTCGTCCAGGAAGAGGACGGCGTCGACCTCCGCGCCGTCCCGGCCGAACAGCTCGATGCCGACGTTGCGCCCGCCCGGGATGCCGAGGTTCTCCGGCAGTTCGACGCTGCGCACGCCCTCCGGCAGCGGGGGCAGCTTCACGCCCTGGCCGACCACGGCCAGCTCGACCGCCGGGCCCTCCTGGGCGCGGACGGCCTCGATCAGGGCGTTGAGCTCGGCGGGCCGGTTGCCCATGGTGATGATCACGGCACCGAGGCGGAAGTCCTCCGCGGTCATTCGCTCGCTCCGCTCGCTCATCGCAGCCTGCTGGAGAGGACGATGCTCAGCAGGTGCAGCACGGTCTGGAGCATCGCGATCGCCGCCAGCACGACCACCGCGAGCCGGGTGAAGAGCAGTCCGCCGTGCACGACGTCGGCGATGCCGGCGGCCAGGATGAACAGCGAGGCCTCGACCGCGCCGACCAGGCGGTGGAACTTCAGGAGGGAGGCCGCCCGGCGGGCCTTGGCGACGGAGGCCGAGCGCGGCACCGAGGCGCTGTCCTCGACGGCCGTCATGCCGCTGCGGGCCCGGGCCACGTCCACCAGGTCGGTCTCGGACTTGATCAGGATCGCGCCGAGCGCGGCCAGGGTGCCGAGGAACGCCCACTCCCAGTGGGAGCCGCCGCCCTCGCGGTGCAGCAGGTCGGTGGCGCGCAGCCCGAGGCCGGTCAGCAGGGCCGCCTCGGACATGTAGTGGCCGACCCGGTCCAGGTAGACGCCGGTGAGCGAGGTCTGCCGGCGCCAGCGCGCCACCTCGCCGTCCACGCAGTCCAGCAGCAGGTAGACCTGGATCAGCAGGGCGCCCAGGACGGCACCCGCGATGCCCGGCACGATCAGCGCGGCACCGGCCAGGATGCCGGTGAACATCATCAGGTACGTCAGGCCGTTGGGCGTGATCGCCGTCACGGTGGAGAGCACGCGGGTGATCCGCAGCGAGATCTTCCGCATGTACAGGCGTCCGGCCCAGTGCTCGGCACTGCGGCGCTGGAGCATGCCCTCCGGGTGGATCACCGCGCGCAGCTCCTCGATCGAGGGCCGGCGGGTCAGGTCCACCGGGGGCCGTTCGGCGCCCGCGGTGGAGGGGTCAGCTGTTGACGGCTTGGACATAGTCGGCGTACGCGTCCCTGATAGCGGAAGGGGAGAGGTCGAGGTGTTCGAGGATGGTGAAGCGCCCCGGGCGGGTGTTCGGAGCGTAGTGCACCGCCTCGGTGAACTCCGCCTCGGTGAAGCCGATCTGAGCGGCGGTCACCGGCAGTCCGTGGCTCGCCAGGCGCTCCACGATCAGACCGGTCAGCTCACGCTCGCCCCGCAGGAAGCTGGCGAAGGCGGCGCCGAGGCCGACCTGCTCGCCGTGCTGGGCGGACCGCTTGGGATACAGCACGTCCAGGGCATGCGAGATCTCGTGGCAGGCGCCCGACGAGGGCCGGGTGCTGCCCGCGATGTTCATCGCGATGCCGGACAGTACCAGGGCCTCGGCCAGCGCCGTCAGGAGGTCCTGGTCCTGAGTGCTTCCCGGGTGCCGCAGCAGGTTCTCGCCCGCCGAGCGGGCCATCGCCACGGCCAGCCCGTCCACCCGCTCGCCGGTCACCGCGTGCGACAGCTCCCAGTCCGCGCACGCGGAGATGTTGGAGACGACGTCCCCGATGCCGGCCGCCACGAAGCGCGGCGGCGCCTGCCGGATCACGTCCAGGTCGACGATGATGCCGATCGGGCTGGGCACCCCGTAGGAGCCCCGCCCCGCGTCGTTGTCGAGGGTGGAGACCGGCGAGCAGATGCCGTCGTGGGCCAGGTTGGTGGCGACCGCGACCAGCGGCAGGCCGACCCGGGCGGCAGCGTACTTGGCGGCGTCGATGATCTTGCCGCCGCCGAGGCCGACGATCGCGTCGTAGTGCCCGCCGCGCATCTCCTCGGCCAGCCGGACCGCGCTGTCCAGGGTGCCGTCGTCCACGTTGTACCAGTCGGCGCCGGGCAGGGCGGGCTCCAGGCGGCGGCGCATGGCCGCGCCGGAGCCGTTGCTGATCGCCACCGCGATCCGGCCCGAGGCCGACAGCCGCTGGTCCGCGAGGATGCCGCCGAGCGTGTCCAGCGCGCCCGGGCGGATCTCGACGAACAGCGGCGACGGGACCAGCCGGGTCAGTACTGGCACGCGATCTCCCGCGCCTTCGCCAGGTCGTCGTGGTTGTCGACCTCGACCCAGGAGACCTCGCCTATCGGCTGCACGTCGATCCGCAGGCCGCGGTTCACCATCTCCTGGTAGCCGTCCTCGTAGTACAGCTGCGGGTCGCGCTCGTAGGTGGCGCGCAGCGCGTCGGTCAGGTCGGCGGCGGCGGACGGGTTGATCACGGTGACGCCGATGTACTCGCCGGTCGCCTCGGCCGGCTCCATCAGCTTGGTGATGCGGCGCATGCCGGTGGCCGGGTCGACGACGACCTTCATCTCCTCGTCGGCGAGCTTCTTCACCGTGTCGAGGGCGAGCAGGATGCCCGGGGCGGTGCCCGCGTCGGTCAGTCGCCGGTTGCCCTCCAGCATGGTGCGCTGGACGGAGGCCGGGTGGACGGTGTCGCCGTTGGCGAGCAGCAGGCCCTCGGCGAACAGCTCGCGGGCGCACCACAGCGAGTAGGCGTTGTTCCACTCCTCGGCCTTGTCGTTCTCGACCAGGTGGAGCTTGACGCCGTACTTGCTCTCCAGGGCGTCCTTGCGGTCGTACACCGCCTCCTTGCGGTAGCCGACGACGATCGCGGCCTCGCGCAGTCCAACCTCGGCGAAGTTGCCGAGCGTGAGGTCCAGGACGGTCCGTTCCCCGTCGACCGGCACCAGCGCCTTGGGCAGGGTGTCGGTGTACGGGCGCAGCCGGCGGCCGGCGCCGGCTGCCAGAACGAGGCCGATCATGCGGGTCTCCTGATCCGTCGTGCTGTGCGCGGGGCCGTGCCGGAGGTCGACGGCGCCACCATTCACTCGGACCGGCGTTCGACCGGGCCGGGTGGCGGCGCGCCGGTGCCGGCACAGATCCGGGCACCGTGTCGTATGTGATGGTAGGCGACCAGGGCGACCGGCCAGCACGCACCCGGAGGCCCGGGGGCGGCGGGCGGGCGGCAGTCGGGGTGGCGGTGGAGCGGCCCGGGGGCCGCACCGCCTCCGCCCGGAGGGCGCCCCCGGCCGGTCGAACGGGCCCCGAACACACACCGAACGGTTCTGCGAATTCCGTGACCCTTGTGGGGGCTTCCCGGCCCCTTCTCTGCCCGGTTTCCGACTCCTCCGGGTCATGATCCGTCCGGTTGTGCGTGGGACCCCTGTCGAGTGCCACCCATACGGCAGACTGGAGCCCGACGTCGGCGCCGGTGCCCCGCTGTGTCCGCCACACTCCGCCCGGTGCGTCGGAGACACCCGATGCTCCCGTTGCTCCCGCTCCCGAAAGAGGCCCCATGCCCCAGAGTCTGCCGACCGACCCGACGCACTTCGCCGCCGAGATCGACACCGGTCTCCAGAAGACCGATGTGACGGCCGATCCCCGGGCCACCGGGTCCGCGCCCGCCGGAGCCGAGATCCTGCTGGAACTGGTCGACGACGAAGGCGTCACGATCGGCACCGGCGAGAAGCTCTGGGCCCACCAGCAGCCGGGCCGACTGCACCGGGCCTTCTCGGTCTTCCTGTTCGACCGCCAGGGCCGGCTGCTGCTCCAGCGCAGGGCCCTCGGCAAGTACCACTCCCCCGGCGTCTGGTCGAACACCTGCTGCGGCCACCCGTACCCGGACGAGCCGCCGTTCGTCGCCGCCGCCCGGCGCACCGCCGAGGAGCTGGGCGTCGCACCGGCACTGCTGTGCGAGGCGGGCACCGTCCGTTACGACCTGCCGGACGAGGCGTCCGGGCTGATCGAGCGGGAGTGGAACCACCTGTTCGTGGGACTGGTCACCGCGCCGGTCGAGCCGGACCCGGAGGAGGTGGACGACTTCGCCTTCGTGACCGCGCAGGAACTGCGGGAGCTGCGGGCGGAGCGGCCGTTCTCGGTCTGGTTCGAGACGGTCTTCGAGGCCGCGCTGCCGGGCATCCGGGAGATCGCCGGGCGGGACTGGTAGGCCGGCCGCTCAGCGGCCGGGCTCCGGAGGGACGGGCAGTGAGGCCCAGATGACCTTGCCGCCCTCCCCCGTGCGTTCGACGTCGCACACCCCGCCGGCCTGCAGGGTGACGCTCTTCACCAGCAGCAGGCCGCGCCCGCCGGTGCGCCCGGTGTCGTTCTCCAGCGCCTTCGGCCGGTACGGGTCGCCGTCCTCGACCGCCACCCGGACCGAGGCCCGGCCCACCGACAGCTCGGTGACCACCTCGGGCGACAGCTCGGCGGCGTGCGTCACCGCGTTGCTCACCAGCTCCGAGACGATCAGCAGCAGGTCGTCCACCAGCTCCTGGTAGCGCAGCCCGGTCATGCCCTGGGCCAGCAGGCGGTCGCGCACCGCGTGCCGGGTGAGCGGCACCGAGGCCTCGGCGGCGGGCACGGGAAAGCGCCACACGCCTTCGACGGGGCCTCCGGAGGCCGTGGTCCCGCCCGTCCCCTCCTCCCGCCTGCCGCGTCTCGGTTCGGCTTTCGCCGCTCCGCTGATCTGCTCCACGTCCAGCCGCCCTTCGTCCGCGACCCGGGAATCAGGCGATCCGCTTCATGGCGCCCTCGGTCCACAGAGGCTAGGAGAGCCGCCGCGGCGGCCGTGGCACCGTCGACAAGTTGCCCGTGTCGGACCGGTTCCGGCCGCAACCGACCGCAGGCGGTACCGGAGTCGACCGGTTCCTTCGCGGACACCACCGGTTCGGGCCGGATTCGAGCGCGTTCACAGGCCGTACCAACCTGTGCGGACGGGTGCGAGCGGGGTGGGGGCCGGATGCCGCAGCCCCACGGGCCCCGGAGCGGCCCGACCAGGATGTCCGGTGGCGCGGCCCCGAGGAAGCGCAGGTGAGAAGCACTCCAGAAGCCTGGTAATGTTCTCTCTGTCGCCGAGGGGGCGAGGAAAACCCCCGAAGCACACACCCCGTCCGGGTGGCGGAATGGCAGACGCGCTAGCTTGAGGTGCTAGTGCCCTTTATCGGGCGTGGGGGTTCAAGTCCCCCCTCGGACACAGCCTAAATTCCCCGTGGGAGCCGAAAGGCTCGCACGGGGAATTTCGCTTTTCCGAGCCGCCCTCTTTCCCCGGGCCGGCCCTGACCGCCATCCCGACCACCGCCCTTCCGGACGCTGCGGCGTCGGCCTCCTCACCGGTTCGTACCGAGCCGGAAGCCGGACACGAGATGGCAACAATCGGACGGTTTGAGCTTCCTCTGAGGTATTCGCCCGTTTTCGGACCATAGGCTGCTCTCCGTTTGTCCGAAATAGCGGCTCAAAATCGTAAAAACACCGACACCACCCGATGAACCACGAGCGAGAGGACCGATACGTTGAGTGAGCCTGAATCGTCGACGGCATCACACCAGAACTACCGCCGATCGCTCGGCACCATCAGCCTGACCGCGGTCGGACTGGGGTCGATCATCGGCTCCGGGTGGTTGTTCGGTGCCGAGCGGGCCGCCAAGCTCGCCGGCCCCGCCTCGATCCTCGCCT
Organism: Kitasatospora sp. NPDC057542; assembly: GCF_042801945.1. Classification (NCBI taxonomy): domain Bacteria; kingdom Bacillati; phylum Actinomycetota; class Actinomycetes; order Kitasatosporales; family Streptomycetaceae; genus Kitasatospora; species Kitasatospora sp. NPDC057542. The sequence continues at coordinate 79,502 of NZ_JBHVFE010000002.1, read as the reverse complement.
GGGTGATCGGTGCCGCGGTGGCGCTGACCATCGCGCTCACCTACAGCGAGCTGGGCTCGATGTTCCCCAAGGCCGGCGGCATGGTCCGGTACGGCCAGTACTCGCACGGGTCCCTGGCCGGCTACCTGGCCGCCTGGGCCAACTGGATCGCCATCGTCTCGGTCATCCCGGGTGAGGCCACCGCCTCCGTGCAGTACATGAGCTCCTGGCACTTCGGCTGGGCGCAGGGGTTGTACGACGGCAAGGAGCTGACCCTCAGCGGCGTGGCGCTCGCCAGCGTGCTGCTGGTCGTCTACTTCGTCCTCAACTGGTTCGCGATCACGCTGTTCGCCAAGACCAACACCGCGATCACCGTCTTCAAGGTCATCGTTCCGACGGTGACCGCCGGTGCGCTGCTCTTCGCGCACTTCGACTCGGCGCACTTCACCGACCACGGCGGCTTCGCGCCGAACGGCTGGAGCTCGGTGTTCACCGCCGTCGCGGTCTCCGGCATCGTCTGGGCCTTCAACGGCTTCCAGTCCCCGCTCAACCTGGCCGGCGAGGCCCGCAACCCCGGCAAGTCGCTGCCGAAGGCCGTCATCGGCTCGATCCTGATCGCCCTGGTGATCTACGTCGCGCTCCAGATCGCCTTCCTCGGCGCCATCCCGGGCAGCGACCTCGCCCAGGGCTGGAGCAACCTCTCCTACACCTCGCCGCTGGCCGACCTGGCCATCGCCTGGGGCCTCAACTGGCTGGCGATCCTGCTCTACGCGGACGCCTTCATCTCGCCGTCCGGCACCGGCATGATCTACGCCGCCACCACCTCGCGCATGATCCACGGCGTGCAGGAGAACGGCCACCTGCCGAAGGTCTTCGGCAAGGTCGACGCCAAGACCGGCATCCCGCGCCCGGCCCTGCTGCTCAACCTGGTGGTCGCCTTCCTGTTCCTCGCCGTCTTCCGCGGCTGGGGCTCGCTGGCCGAGATCGTCTCGGTCGCCACCGTGATCTCGTACATCACCGGCCCGGTCGCCGTGATGGCGCTGCGCCGTCTGGCCCCGGACCTGCCCCGGCCGGTCCGGCTGCGTGCCATGCCGGTGATCGCCCCGATCGCGATGGTGTTCGGCTCGCTGGTGCTCTACTGGGCCCGCTGGCCGCTCACCGGCAAGGTCATCCTGCTGATGGCCGCCGGTCTGCCGATCTGGGCCTGGTACGAGCTGCGCAAGCCGTTCGCCGAACTGAAGCCGCACCTGAAGGCGGGCGCCTGGATGGTCGCGTACCTGTTCGTGATGGCCGGCGTCTCCTGGGCGGGCAGCGCCGACTTCGGCGGGCACGGCTACCTGCCGGAGGGCTGGGACCTGCTGATCGTCGCCGCGATCGGGCTGGCGTTCTACCGCTGGGGCGTCGCCAGCGCCTGGGCCAACCCCTCGCTGGCCGCGGTCCGCCAGGAGATGGCGGAGGCCGAGGGCGCCGCGCCGGCCGACGCCTCGGAGCGCTCGCGGGTCTGAGGCGCGGACGAGCGGAGCTCATGAGCACACGGTGAAGGGCCGGTCGGAATCCTCCGACCGGCCCTTCGGCGTCCGTGGGGAGCGTGCGCGACGCGCTCCGTTCCCGGTGTGCATCCATTCTGCCGTGGCGGGCACCCCCGGGTCGCCGTCTTCGGGGATGATCTTCGTCGCGATTTCCGCGCCTAGCGTGGTGGCAGGCGGTCCTCGGCAGGAGGGCCCGGGCGCGAGGAGCGGATCGGCATGGCGCAAGCACGGCGGCAGGACGGCGGACCCGGATCGGCACCGGCCGCAGAGCTGAGCGGGGAACTGACCGGGATGATGGCCGAGGACGGCGCGGCCGCCCGGCTGGCGAACAGCCCCGACCTGGCCGAGCAGGCGGCCTGGCGGCGGCTCACCGCCCGGCACGGGGACCGGCTCGCGGAGATCATGGCGGCGCACGGCTGGCCGACCGAGCGCACCGTCGGCCCCGAGGCCGCCCGGGCGGCCTGGCTGGTGGCGCAGCACGCGGACCGGCAGCTCGATGTCCAGCGGCGGGCGGTGGCGCTGATGGGCGAGGCCGTCGCGCGGGGCGAGGCGAGCGCCCGCGACCTGGCCTTCCTCCAGGACCGGCTGGCGGTCAACGAGGGCCGGGAACAGCGCTACGGGACGCAGATCGGCGCGGTGGCGGACGGCCGCCCGGTGCCGTGGCCGTGCGAGGAGCCGGAGCGGCTGGACGAGCGACGCGCGGAGGTCGGCATCGAGCCGTTCGACGAGTACACCGCACGGTTCGCTCCGAGGTAACCGCCAGGTCCGCCGGTCCGGATTGACTCTTGCGCGCGGCCTCCCGCGCCGCATTGACTGACCTTCGACCAGCGCCGCTGGTCAAGGCCTGGGCGGATGAGAGGACGATCGGTGCGGCAGTACGCGGAGTACAGCGACCAGTACATCGACGGCGAGTGGCGGCCCTCCGGGGACACCGGGTCGATCACCGTGCTGAACCCGGCGACCGAGCAGGTGCTGGCCACGGTGCCGGCCGGCGGCGCGACCGACGTCGACGCGGCGGTGACGGCGGCCCGCCGGGCGGCCCGCGGCTGGGGCGCGACCACCCGCGAGGAGCGGCTGGCGCCGCTGACCCGGTTGCGGGACGGGATCGCCGCCGCGCAGACCGAGATCACCGAGACGGTCGTCGCCGAGCTGGGCTCCCCGGTCGGCTTCGCCGGGGCCGTGCACGCCGGGCTGCCGCTCGCCGTGGCGACCTCCTACCTGACCCTGCTCGCCGACCACCCCTTCGAGGAGCGGATCGGCAACTCGGTGGTGCACGCCGAACCGGCCGGAGTGGTCGCGGCGATCACACCGTGGAACTACCCGCTGCACCAGATCGTGGCCAAGGCCGTCCCGGCACTGGCGGCCGGCTGCCCGGTGGTCCTCAAGCCGGCCGAGGACACCCCGCTGGTGGCCCGGCTGTTCGCCCGGCTGGTGCACGAGGCCGGGTTCCCGGCGGGCGCCTTCAACCTGGTGACCGGCACCGGTGCGGTGGCGGGCGCGGCGCTCGTCGGGCACCGGGAGGTGGACGCGGTCTCGTTCACCGGCTCCACCGCCGTCGGCCGGCAGGTCGCCGAGACGGCCGGCCGGGGGCTGAAGCGGGTCTCCCTGGAGCTGGGCGGCAAGTCCGCCAACGTGGTGCTGCCGGGCGCCGATCTGGCCCGCGCGGTCAAGGCGAACGTCGCCAACGTCTTCGCCAACTCGGGCCAGACCTGCAGTGCGCTGACCCGGCTGCTGGTGCACGAGGACCAGTACGAGGAGGCGGTCGCCCGGGCCGAGGAGGTCGCCGCCCAGTACCGGCCGGGCGACCCGACCGACCCGCAGACCCGGATCGGCCCGCTGGTCAACGCCCGGCAGCTGGCCAGGGTGCGAGGCTACATCGACGGCGCGCTGGCCGAGGGCGCCCGGCTGGTCGTCGGCGGCTCGGAGCCGGTCGACGAGCTGCCCACCGGCTACTACGTCCGGCCGACCGTGCTCGCCGACGTGACCCCGGAGATGACGGTGGCCCAGGAGGAGGTCTTCGGCCCGGTCCTGGCGATCCTCCGCTACCGCGACGAGGACCACGCCGCCGAACTCGCCAACGGCACCCCGTACGGCCTGGCCGGCGGCGTCTGGGCCCGCGACACCGACACCGCCGCCGCCTTCGCCCGCCGCCTCGACACCGGCCAGGTGGACCTCAACGGCGGCCGCTTCAACCCGCTCGCGCCCTTCGGCGGCTACAAGAGCTCGGGCCTCGGCCGGGAGCTGGGCCGGCACGGGCTGGAGGAGTTCCTCCAGTACAAGTCGCTGCAGTACTAGCGGGGCCGGGCCGCGGACTGCCCGGGGCCGGGGCCGGGCCCGGGGCCGTCGAGCGGGGGTTCGACGGCCCCGGGTGGCTCCTCGTGCCGCCCGGAGCATGGCCCCGGCGGCTTCCGACCGGCCGTCAGACCAGATCGACGCCCGGGTAGAGCGGGTACGGGGCGAGCAGGTCGGCGGCGCGCTTGGCGGTGGCGTCGCGGAGGGCGGCGTCCAGGGTGTAGGCGGCCTTGGACGGGGAGCCGTTGGCGGCGGTGGTGGGGGTGGTGGCGCCCAGGACGGTGTGGATCAGGTCGGCGATCTCGTCCATCTCGGCGGTGCCGAGGCCGCGGGTGGTGAGGGCCGGGGTGCCGAGGCGGATGCCCGAGGTGTACCAGGCGCCGTTCGGGTCCTGCGGGACGGAGTTGCGGTTGGTGACGATGCCCGAGTCGAGCAGGGCCGCCTCGGCCTGGCGGCCGGTCAGGCCGTAGCCGGAGACGTCGGCGAGGACCAGGTGGTTGTCGGTGCCGCCGGTGACCAGCGTGCCGCCGCGGCGCAGCAGGCCCTCGGCGAGCGCCTGGGCGTTGGCGACGACGGCGTGGGCATAGGCCCGGAACTCGGGGCGGCGGGCCTCGGCGAGGGCGACCGCCTTGGCGGCCATGACGTGCGAGAGCGGGCCGCCGAGCACCAGCGGGCAGCCGCGGTCGACGTGTTCGGCCAGTTCGGACCGGCACAGCACCATGCCGCCGCGCGGGCCGCGCAGGGACTTGTGGGTGGTGGTGGTGACGATGTGGGCGTGCGGGACCGGGTCGTGGTCGCCGGTCAGCACCTTGCCCGCGACCAGGCCGGCGAAGTGCGCCATGTCGACCATGAGGGTCGCACCGACCTCGTCCGCGATCTCGCGCATCCTGCGGAAGTCCACCAGGCGCGGGTAGGCGGAGTAGCCGGCCACGATGATCAGCGGGCGGAACTCTCGGGCGGTCTCGCGCAGCGCGTCGTAGTCGATCAGACCGGTCGCCGGGTCGGTGCCGTAGCTGCGCTGCTCGAACATCTTGCCCGAGATGTTCGGCCGGAAGCCGTGGGTGAGGTGGCCGCCGGTGTCCAGGGACATGCCGAGCATCCGCTGGTTGCCGAGCTCCTGGCGCAGCTGCGCCCAGTCCTCCTCGGTGAGGTCGTTGACGTTGCGCACCGCGGCGCGCTCCAGGGCCGGGCTCTCGACCCGCTGGGAGAGGACGGCCCAGAAGGCGGTGAGGTTGGCGTCGATGCCGGAGTGCGGCTGGACGTAGGCGTGGTCGGCGCCGAACAGCTCGCGGGCGTGCTCGGCGGCGATGCTCTCGACGGTGTCGACGTTGCGGCAGCCCGCGTAGAAGCGGCGGCCGACGGTGCCCTCGGCGTACTTGTCGCTGAGCCAGTTGCCCATGGTGAGCAGGACGGCCGGGGAGGCGTAGTTCTCGCTGGCGATCAGCTTGAGCGAGGCGCGCTGATCGGCGAGCTCCCGGCCGATGGCCGCGGCGATCCTCGGTTCGACGCCGGCGACCACGTCGAGGGCGCTGCGGAAGGCGGTGTCGGCCGCGGCGGAGGCGGCGGTGTGGGGCTGCTGGGCCATGGCGGTCTCCTGGTGGGGATGCGGGGGCCCAGGCGCTCGGCAACGTGCACGTGAGGATTCACGAGGCCGCTTCCCGATGGTTGATTCCATCCCTACGCGCCAGTTGCGGCCCACCGGGATCGTATCAACACCGGAGAGACTGTGGCGGAGGTCTCAGAATGCGGAACAGACAGTCCGTTCTGTCACGGTATGCCCATTCCTTTGCAACGCCGGTGTTTCACCGAAATGAAGCCGCCACATTTCCCGAAACAGTTCGGCAGGAATTACCCGAACGTCAGCCGGAGGCGATTTGCGGAACCTCGGACGCATCCGATCCAATGGCGCTCGAACAGCCACCGGGAAACCCTCGGAGGCCGTACCGGAAATGCACACCAGCGCACCCTCATCCATGGGGCGGCGGAGAATTCGGGGGTTACGCCTCATGGCAGTGGTCGACACCGTCCCAGTGACCGGGGCCGGGCCCGCGCCCGCCGCCGGCCCCGGCCTGCTCCGCCGGATCCTGCGGGACCGGGTCGGCGCCGCCGCCCTGGCGGTGGTGGCGCTGTTCCTGCTGCTCGCCCTGGGCGCCCCGCTGGTCGCCGCGCTGTACGGGAAGAACCCGGTCGACCACTACGGCCAGAACATCCCCGGCCTGCTCAGCGACAGCGGCCTGCCGATGCTGCCGAACGGCGGGATCTCCGGCGACTTCTGGTTCGGCCTGGAGCCCGGCCTCGGCCGGGACGTGTTCACCCAGCTGCTGTACGGCGTCCGCACCTCGCTGCTGATCGCCTTCGCGGCCGCCGCGGTGACCACCACGCTGGGCGTGCTGGCCGGCGTCGCGGTCGGCTACCTCGGCGGGATCACGGACCGGTTGTTCGGATTCCTCGCGAATGTGCTGCTGGCCTTTCCCACACTGCTCCTACTGCTCGCGCTCAGTCCGGTGATCCAGTCCCGCCTGGTCGACCCGGGCTCCGCGGAACCGGAGTGGATGCAGTTCCTGGTGCTGATCCTGGTTTTCTCTGCGTTCGGCTGGATTCCGCTCGCGCTTTCCCTGCGGGCCACCGTCCGCTCGCTCAGGGAAAGGGATTTCGTGCAGTCCGCGCGGGCCCAGGGTGCGAGCCGCTTCCACGTCGTCGTCCACGAACTTCTGCCGAATGTGCGCTCGCAGCTTCTGGTGCACTCCACCATGGCGGTGCCGACCTTCGTCGCCTCCGAGGCCGCGCTGTCCTTCCTCGGCGTCGGCATCACCGAGCCGGTCCCGGACTGGGGGCGCATGATCGCGCGCGGCTCCGAGGTCTTCCAGGCCGACCCCACCTACATGGTGTTCCCCGGCGCGGCGCTGCTGCTGTTCGTCATCGCCTTCAACCTGCTCGGCGACGCCGTCCGGGACGCGCTGGACCCGCGCGCCGGCGCCCGCTGAGACCTTTCACGCTCCCCTCCCGTCCATCCCCCTCCATCTCCCATCCATCGACCCAAGCCCGTCCCGGCACGCTCCGCCGGGGCAAGGAGAGATTCGCCATGCGCTGGACCAGACCGTCCCTCGCCGTCATCGCCACCGCCCTGCTGGCGACCTCCTGCTCGGCCGGCGCGGGCAGCACCACCGGCTCCGGCGGCGCCGGGGCCTCCGCCAAGGAGACCTCCCCGCTGACCGCCGTGCTCGGCAGCGAGCAGGAGAGCGCCGGCCCGGCCCCGGCCGTCCCGGGCGCCCGTGCGGGCGGCACGGTGAACGTGTACAACAGCGTCGAGTTCCGCCACCTCGACCCGCAGAAGGTCTACGCGGGCGCCGCCTACAACGCCTCCCTGCTCTGGGGCCGCCAGCTGACCCAGTACCAGGTCGTGGACGGCAAGGCCAAGCTGGTCGGCGACCTGGCCACCGACACCGGCACCCCGGCCGACGGCGGCCGCACCTGGACGTACAAGCTCAAGCAGGGCGTCGCCTGGGAGGACGGTCAGCCGATCACCTCCCAGGACGTCAAGTACGGCATCGAGCGCACCTTCGGCAAGGGCTACGAGGTCGGCCCGCCGTACTGGCCGCAGTGGCTCACCGGCGAGGCCGGCTACGAGGCGGCGCGCGCCAAGTACGCGGGCCCGCAGGCAGGCGACCTGGACGCGATCGAGACGCCGGACGAGCGCACCATCGTCTTCCACTTCCCGCAGCCGCAGGCCGACGTCCCGTACATGGCCGCGCAGTCCTCCTCCTCACCGGTGCGCCGGGACAAGGACACCGGGACGGACTACGACCGCCTGCCGTTCGCGACCGGCCCGTACCGGATCGTCGAGCACGTCCAGAACACCCGCATGGTGCTGGAACGCAACCCCGCCTGGAAGCCCGAGACCGACCCGATCCGCAGCCAGTACCCGGAGAAGTTCGTCTTCACGTACGGCAAGGAGGCGCTCAACCTCAACCAGGAGATCCTCTCCGGGCGGGACGGCGGCGCCAACGCCACCACCGCGTCCGACACCCTCTCCGCCGAGCTGTACCAGACCACCGACACCGACCCGAAGGCCAAGGAGCTGGTGGTCTCCGGCCGGCAGGGCGCCTTCGTCACCCAGCTGATGGTCAACAACGAGCGGGTGCCGGACGTCGAGGTCCGCAAGGCGCTGCACCTGGCCTACCCGCGCCAGCAGGCCCGCCAGGTCCAGGGCGGCGCCCGGACCGGCGAACTGGCCACCACGCTCAGCTCGCCCGCGCTGATCGACTGGCAGAAGTACGACCTCTACCCGGCCAGGCCCGAGGGCGATCCGGAGGCCGCCAAGGCCGTGCTCGCCAAGGCCCAGCAGGCGCCGGGGAGCCTGACCTACGCGTACCGGAACACCCCGACGGGCCAGCGCGTGGCGCAGGTGCTGGTCGAGGGCTTCGGCAAGGCCGGGATCACCGTCGTGCCCAAGCCGGTCGACCCCAAGGCCTTCCTGGACGAGGTGCACCGCGCCGACTCCCCGTACGACCTGTTCGAGGAGACCAGCTCGGTCGACTGGCCGACCCCGTCCACCCTGATCCCGTTCTCCTTCGACGGCCGGGCCGGCAGCGACCTCAACTCCGCGCGCTACCGCAACCCGGAGGTCGACAAGGAGATCGACCGGATCAACCGGATCGGCGAGCCGCGCGCCAAGGCCCAGGAGCTGTACGCGCTGGAGCAGACCGTGATGAAGGACGTGCCGGTGCTGCCGTTCGCCTACCCGACGGTCAACCAGCTGCGCGGCAGCAACGTCGGCGGGGCGTTCGTCCACCCGATCTACGGGACCGTCTCGCTGGCCTGGCTGTACCTGAAGTCCTGAGCGCCGGGGCCCGCTCCCGCCGCCTGTTCGCGGGTGGCGGGGGCGGGCCCCCGGTGTCACCGCCCTGCCTCCCCGTCACGTCGACCCCGGATCGGCCATGCTCTCCTTCGTCCTGCGGCGGACCGCCCAGGCCCTCGCGGTCCTGGTCGCGGTCTCCGCCGCCGCCTTCGCCCTCTTCTACGCCGCGCCCGCCGACCCGGCCCGCGCCGCCTGCGGCCCGCGCTGCGACAGCGGACAGGTCGCGGCGGTGCGCCGGAGCATGGGCCTGGACCAGCCGCTGCTCACCCAGTACACCGACTACCTGGTCGGGGTCGTCGCCGGGCGGGACATCGGCGACGTGGACGGCTCGACCATCCGCTGCGACGCCCCCTGCCTCGGCTACTCCTATCGGCTCCACCAGCCGGTCAGCGAGGCGCTGGCCGACCACCTGCCGGTCACCCTCTCGCTGACCGCCGGGGCGCTCGCCGTCCTGCTGCTGTTCGGCCTCGGCACCGGGTTCGTCTCCGCGCTGCGGCACGGAGGGCGGACCGATCGGCTGCTGTCCGGCTTCACCCTGGTCGGCGCCAGCGTGCAGATCTACTTCCTCGGGTACGTCGCGCAGTGGCTGCTGGTGTACTCCACCGGGCTGCTGCCCCTGCCCTCCTACACCCCGCCGGCCGAGGACCTGGCCGCCTGGGCGGGCGGGATGCTGCTCCCCTGGCTCGTCCTCGGCTTCGTCAACTCGGCGGTGTTCGCCAGGCTTTCGCGCTCACAGCTCCTGGAGACGATGAACGAGGAGTACGTCCGCACGGCCCGCGGCAAGGGCCTGGGACGGCTGCGCGCCCACCTCAAGTACACCTCGCGCGGCGCCGCCGGGCCGCTGGTGCAGCTGATCGGGCTGGAGGCCGGGGTGCTGCTCGGCGGGGCCGTGATCACCGAGACGGTGTTCGGGCTGAACGGGGTCGGGCGGTTCGCCGCGGAGGCCGTCGCCGGGCAGGACCTGCCCGCCGTGGTCGGCGCAGTGCTGCTGGCCGCCTGCTTCATGGTGCTGTTCGTCGCGCTGGCCGACCTCGCGGTCGCCTGGCTCGACCCGCGTGTCCGGCTGAGCTGATGGGGAGTCCTTCGATGAAGTCCACTGTTCCGGGGACCGGTGCGAAGAGCGCTGATGCGAAGAGCACCGGTGTGAAGAGCGCTGAGCCGGTGCTGAGTGTCCGCGACCTGACCGTCACCTTCGCCGACCCGCGCGGTGGCGCGCCGGTGACCGCCGTCCGGGGCCTCTCCTTCGACCTCGCGCCCGGTGAAGTCCTGGGCCTGGTCGGCGAGTCGGGCTCCGGCAAGTCGACCGTCGGGCTCGCCGTCCTCGGACTGCACGACCCGCGCACCGCCACCGTCACCGGCTCGATCCGGCTGGGCGGGCAGGAGTTGGTCGGCGCCGAGGAGTCCGCGCTGCGCGGGGTGCGCGGCGGACGTGCCGCGCTGGTCTTCCAGGACGCGCTCACCTCGCTCAGCCCCTTCCACGGCGTGGGCGCCCAGCTCGCCGAGATGTACCGGCTGCACCACCCGGGTGCGGGCCGGGCCGAGGCGGGCCGGCGGGCGGCCGAGATGCTCGACCGGGTCGGCATCCCGGCGGCCCGGACGCGCGACTACCCGCACCAGTTCTCCGGCGGCATGCGCCAGCGCGTGATGATCGCGATGGCGCTGATGAACGACCCGCGACTGCTCATCGCGGACGAGCCGACCACCGCCCTGGACGCCCGCGTCCAGCGGCAGGTCCTCGACCTGCTCGGCGAGTTGCAGCGCGAGCACGGGACGGCTGTGCTGCTGGTCAGCCACGACCTGGGCGTGGTCGCCGGGACGACGGACCGCACGCTGGTGCTCCGCGGCGGGATCGGGATCGAGTCCGCGCCGACGGCCGAACTGCTGGCCGCCCCGCGCGAGCCGTACACCCGGGCGCTGGTGGGCGCTGCGCTCCGGCTGGACTCGGTACCGGGCACCGCCCTGCCGACGGTCGACGAGCCGGCGCCGTCGCGGACGTTCCGGCCGCGGACCGTCGGGCGTCCCGAGCGGTGGCTGGTCGAGGTGGACGACCTGTCCGTGCACTTCCCCGGGCGCCGGCGCCTCCCCGGCCTGCGGGCCGAACCGGTCCGGGCGGTCGAGGGCGTCGGTCTGCGGATCGCGCCCGGCGAGACGCTCGGGCTGGTCGGCGAGTCCGGCTCCGGCAAGTCCACCACCTCGCGGGTCCTGGCCGGCCTGCAACGGCCCACCGGCGGAAGGGTGCTGTACGACGGACAGGACGCCACCCGGCCGGACCGGGAGCTGCGGAAGCGGCTCAGCCGGGAGATCCAGCTGGTCTTCCAGGACCCGTACGCCTCGCTCAACCCGCGCCGGACCGTCGCCCAGACCCTGGACACCCCGCTGCGCCTGCACACCGCGCTGGGCCCGGCCGGACGTCGGGAGCGCTCGGTGGAGCTGCTGGAGCAGGTGGGACTGGAGGCCGGGCATCTGGACCGCTACCCGCACGAGTTCTCCGGCGGCCAGCGCCAGCGGATCGGCATCGCCCGGGCGCTGGCCCCGCAGCCGCGCCTGATCATCGCCGACGAGCCGGTCTCCGCGCTCGACGTGTCGGTGCAGGCCCAAGTGCTCAACCTGCTGATGCAGCTGCGCGAACGGCTCGGCGTCGCGTTCCTGTTCGTCTCCCACGACCTCGCCGTGGTGCGGCACTTCTGCGACCGGGTGGCGGTGATGCACCGGGGCCGGCTGGTCGAGTCCACCGACCGGGACCGGCTGTTCGCGGCTCCGCACACCGAGTACACGAGGGAGCTGCTGGCGGCGGCGCACTGAGATGATCGAGGCCCGTCGGACACGATCAAAGAGGTGCAACAACGATGTCCACCAGCGACCGGGCAACCGTGGATGAGGAGCTCGTGGAGGCGGCCCTGGAGGTCGCGCGGCGGTACGCGCGGGGTGACAACCACACCGTGGCGGCAGCCGGGCGCAATGCCGACGGGCGGATCGTCACCGCGCTGAACGCCTACCACTTCACCGGCGGGCCGTGCGCGGAACTGGTACTCATCGGCGCGGCGGCCGGCCAGGGGGCGTACGAACTCACCACGGTGGTGGCCGTGGGTGACCGGGAACGCGGGGTGATCCCGCCGTGCGGGCGGTGCCGACAGGTGCTGCTGGACTACTTCCCCGAGGCGGGCGTCATCGTCCGGCGGGGGCCGGAGCTGCAGACCGTACCGGTGTCGGCCCTGCTGCCGGGGGCGTACGTCTGGGCCGATCACCAGGAGGACTGAACGGGGGCTCGGCGGGCGGCTCAGCGGGGGGGATCCGCGGATGACTCGGCGGGCGGCCCGGCGGGCGGTGCGGGAGTGAACCAGCAGGTCGTCCGACGTTCGTTCGGCTGCGCCGGTCCGGCTCAAGGCGCTAGCGTGCAGGCGATGTGACGTAGGAGACCCGGGCAAGGAATCACCAATCGAGGGGGCACATTTGTCAGACGACCTGCTCATCGCAAAGATCAACCACGGCTTCGATCACCTCGACGCCGACGGCGACGGCCTGCTGACCGAGCGGGATCACGTCCTGATGGGCCTCTCGGTGGCCCGCTCGCTCGGTCACCAGGAGGGCTCCGAGGCGGAGGCCGTGATCGTCCGCGCCTACCTGACGACCTGGCACGACCTGCACCTCGCCCGGCTGCCCGCCGGCACCCAGGCGATCACCCGTGAGCAGTTCGTCACCTCGACCGGCTCGCTCGCCGACGACCCGCAGGCCGCGCGCGACATCCTCGGCGCGCTCGCCGAGGCCTTCCTCGCCGTCGCGGACGCCGACCGCAGCGGGACGGTGGACGCCGGCGAGTTCTTCGTCTTCCAGCGCGGCCACTTCGCAGGCCTCTCCCGCGACGACGCCGACGAGGCCTTCCGCCACCTCGACACCGACGGCGACGGTGTGCTCTCCGCGGCCGAGTTCACCGACGCCATCATCGAGTTCTGGACCAGCCGCGACCCGGACGCGCCCGGCAACTGGTGGACGGGCAAGCCGCCGCGCACCTTCTGAGCCGCACGTCCGGCGGCCCGAAGTGGGGATCGTCCCGATCAGGCGGCCGGGACGATCCCCTCGACGATGGTGTCGACCAGCGCCGCGAGGCCGTCGACGGCCACCCCCTCGGGCAGGGTGCGGGCCGGCTGCTGCCCGGGAACCTCGTGCTCACCTACGGGCGGACGGCCCCTTCGTCGGACGGGCCGGACTCCCGGCACGCGACGGGCGGCCCGGACGCCGGCTGACGCTCACCACCAGGCAGACACCCGCCACCACGATCGCACCGCCCGCGAGGGTCGGGCCGGTCAGCGGCTCGGCCAGGATCAGCCAGCCCAGCAGCACCGCGACCACCGGGTTCACGTACGCGTAGGTGGCCACCAGGGTGAGCGGGGCGGAGCGCAGCAGCCAGGCGTACGCGGTGAAGGCGAGCAGCGAGCCGAACAGCACCAGGTAGGCGAGGGCCAGCCAGGACCGACCGGAGATCGTCCCGAGGTCCAGCCCGTGCTGTTCACCGCGGCCCAGTCCGACCAGCAGGTTGCCGAGGCCGCCGGCCAGCATCTGGTAGGCGCTCGCGGCGAGCACGTTGCCCGGCATCGGGATCTTCTTGCTCACGAAGGAGCCGGTCGCCCAGAGCAGGGTGGCGCCGATGATCAGGATCACACCGGCCGGCTCGATCGACCCGCTGATCGCCGGGGCCGACAGGACGCCGAGGCCGACCAGTCCGAGGAGCACCCCGGCCAGCTCGGCCGCCCTCGGGCGCTCCCCGCCGAACGCCGTCAGCACCACCATCCACAGCGGGACCGCGGCCACCAGCAGGGCGGCCAGGCCCGAGGGGACGGAGGTCTCGCCCAGGACCACCATGCCGTTGCCGCCGGTCAGCAGCAGCACGCCGACCAGGGCGGAGGAGGCCAGCTGCCGCCCGGTCACCTTCAGGCCGGCCGGGCCCTGGCGCACCAGGAGGTAGCCGGCCAGCAGCAGGCCGGCGGTGATGAAACGGGCGGCGGCGGAGAGGAAGGAGGGCATCGTCTCCACGGCGACCCTGATCGCCAGGTAGGTCGAGCCCCAGACGATGTAGACCACGAGGAGGGCCAGCCAGACCGCGCCGCCGAGGCGGGGGGCGGGGCCGGCGTCGGCGAGCGGGGGCGGGGGCGGGGTGGGGATTGTCCTGGCCTTGGCGGCGGCAGGGGTGTCAGGAGCTGAGCCGGGGGTCGGGGCCGGTTGGGAGGGCGAAGCGGACGATGTCATGTGTGTCCCCCTTGGACGGTGCTGGCCGAACATCCGACATGACAGCGCATGAACGGCCCGGTGCGCCAGTCGGTATCAGAAATCGGGCACAGGACGTACCGTGGGCGCTCCCCGACAAGGAGGTCGAACCCGTGTCCACGCCCGAGGAGGCACTGCCGTTCTTCGTGTACGGCACCCTGCGCAGCGGCGGCCGCAATCATGCCGTCCACCTGGCCGGGCGTTGCACCGACATCCGACCGGCGGTCCTGGAGGGCGCCGCGCTGCACGAGGGCCCCGGCTTCCCGTACGCGGTGCCGGATCCGGCTCCCGGGTGCCGGATCCTGGGCGAGCTCGTCACCGTACGCCCGGGCGCGTACGCCGGAGCCCTGGAGGCTCTGGACCGGCTGGAGGGCTGCCGGGCGGACGGGACCGGGCTGTACGTGCGGCGGCGGACGACGGTGCGGACGGCGACGGGCGAGCTGCGTGCGGCCTGGGTCTACCTCGCCGGGCCGAGGGCCGAGGCGCGGCTGCGGGAGCAGCCGGCACTGATCGAGTCGGGGGACTGGGGGCGGGTGACGGGTGACAGGTAACGGCGAACAGAGTCTGAAATCTGTTATCTGAAATCTGTCATCTGTCCGTTGTCATCCGTCACCCCGAGATCCGGCGCCGAGGCGCCCGCATACCGCCAGGTAGGCTGCCCCGGCCAGCAGGATCGCTGGGATCGCAGGATCGAACGACGAGGAGCCACCCGGTGCCCGAGCTGCCACCCCCGATCACCGTCGTCGGGATCGGGGCCGACGGATGGCCCGGTCTCGCCGCCGGCTCCCGGGCCGTGCTGCGGGAGGCCGAGGTCGTCGTCGGCGGCCCCCGCCAGCTGGACCTGCTCCCCCGCGACGAGGTCACCGCCGAGCGCATCCCCTGGCCGTCCCCGCTGCGCCCCGCCGCCCCCGGGCTGCTCGCCGCCCAGGCCGGCCGCCGCGTCGCCGTCCTGGCCAGCGGCGACCCGATGTTCCACGGCATCGGCCGCACCCTCGCCGAGACCGTCGGCGCCGAGCGTCTGCGCATCCTGCCGCACCCCTCGTCCGTCTCCTACGCCTGTGCCCGGCTCGGCTGGCCGCTGGAGGCCACCGAGGTGGTCAGCCTGGTCGGCCGGCCGCTGGACACCCTCTCCCCCGCCCTCCACCCCGGCCGCCGCCTGCTGGTGCTCAGCGCCGACGCCGCCACCCCTGCCGCCGTCGCGGAGCTGCTCACCGCCCGCGGTTACGGCACCGCCCGACTGCGGGTGCTCGAACAGCTCGGCGCCCCCGCCGAACGCCACCTGGACGGCCCCGCCGACGGCTGGCCGCACCCGCCGGGCGACCCACTGAACGTCATCGCCGTCGACCTCGGCGACGGCCCCCGCACCTCCCTCGTCCCCGGCCTGCCCGACGCCGCGTACGAGAGCGACGGCCAGCTCACCAAGCGCCACGTCCGCGCCGCGACCCTCGCCACGCTGGCCCCCTCCCCCGGCGAACTGCTCTGGGACGTCGGCGGCGGCTCCGGGTCGATCGCCATCGAGTGGCTGCGCGCCCACCGCGACTGCCAGGCCGTCAGCATCGAACGCGACCCGGCCCGGGCCGAGCGGATCACCCGCAACGCCGCCGAACTCGGTGTGCCCCGACTCCGCGTGGTGACCGGCCCCGCCCCCGCCGCGTTCGCCGAACTCCCCACCCCCGACGCCGTGTTCATCGGCGGCGGCCTCACCGCGCCCGGCCTGCTGGACGGTTGCTGGGCCGCGCTGCGCCCGGGCGGCCGGATCGTCGCCAACACCGTGACGCTGGAGTCCGAGGCGCTGCTCACCGAGTGGTACCGGCGCCACGGCGGGGAACTCGTCAAACTCGCGGTCGCCCACGCCGTCCCGGTGGGCGGCTTCACCGGGTGGCGCCAGGCCATGCCGGTCACCCAGTGGTCCGCCGTCAAGCCCGAGCCCGACGTCCTCAAGCCCGAAACCCCCGAGCCCGAAACCCCCGAACCCGCCACCCGCCAGGAGAACGCCTCGTGACCGTCCACTTCATCGGAGCCGGCCCGGGCGCCGCCGACCTGATCACCCTGCGCGGCCAGCGCATCCTGGCCCGCGCCGAGGTCTGCCTGTACGCGGGCAGCCTGGTCCCGCGCGAGCTGCTGGACGAGTGCCCGCCCGGCGCCCGCCTGATCGACACCGCGCAGCTCAACCTGGACCAGATCACCGCCGAACTGGTCACCGCACACGAGGCCGGCCAGGACGTGGCCCGGCTGCACTCCGGCGACCCGTCCGTCTTCTCCGCCGTCGCCGAGCAGATGCGCCGCCTGGACGCGGCCGGCGTGCCGTACGAGGTGGTCCCCGGCGTGCCCGCCTTCGCCGCCGCCGCGGCCGCGCTGAAGCGGGAGCTGACCGTCCCGACCGTCGGCCAGACCGTCATCCTCACCCGGATCGCCAAGCGCGCCACCCCGATGCCCGAGGGCGAGGACCTCGCCACCCTCGGCCGCAGCGGCGCCCTGCTGGTGCTGCACCTGGCCGCCGGCTACGTGGACGACGTGGTCGAGCAGCTGCTCCCGCACTACGGCGCCGACTGCCCGGCCGCCGTGGTCGCGATGGCCAGCCGCCCCGACGAGCTGGTGCTGCGCGGCACCGTCGGCGACATCGCCGAGCAGGTCAAGGCCGCGGGCGTGGTCCGCACCGCCGTCATCATCGTCGGCCGCACGCTGGCCGCCGAGCAGTTCCGCGACAGCCACCTCTACTCGGCGGACCGCGAGCGCCCGCACGAGCCGTGCGGGGCGTGATGAGGCACCTGCTCATCCTCGGCGGGACCACCGAAGGACGGGCGCTGGCCGCCGAACTCGCCCCGACCGCGCACCGGGTCACCAGCTCGCTGGCCGGCCGGGTCGCCCAACCCCGGCTGCCCGCCGGGGAGGTGCGGATCGGCGGCTTCGGCGGAGCGGAGGGACTGGCCGACTGGCTTCGCGCGGAGCGCGTGGACGCGGTGGTGGACGCCACCCACCCGTTCGCCGCCGGCATCTCGCAGAACGCCGCCCTCGCGGCCGCCGCCACCGGCGTTCCCCTGCTGGTGCTGCGCCGCCCCGGCTTCACCCGCGTCGACGGGGACCACTGGCTCCCCGTCCCCTCGCTCGCCGCGGCGGCCGACCTGCTGCCCCGGCGCGGGGAGCGGGTCTTCCTCACCATCGGACGGCAGGGCATCGCCGCCTTCGCCCACCTGGACGGCGTCCACTTCCTGGCCCGTTCGGTGGACCCGCCCGAGCCCCCGGTGCCGCCCTCGTTCGAAGTCCTGCTGGACCGCGGCCCGTTCACGGTCCACGGCGAGGAGGCGCTGCTGCGCAAGCACGACATCGACGTCCTGGTCACCAAGGACAGCGGCGGCGCCGCGACCGCTCCGAAGCTGACGGCCGCCCGGGGACTCCGCCTGCCGGTCATCATCGTGGAGCGCCCGCCGGTACCGGAGGGCGTGCCGGTCACACCCGACGTCCCGGGCGCACTGCGCTGGCTGGAGCAACTGCGGTAGGAGGCCCGGCGACTACGACTGCCCACCGCGCTCGTGGTGACCGCTCGCCGCCCCGGGGAAAAGGCGGGCGGGCCCGCCGGATGACGGGCAGGATGGTCCGATGAGCGATGATCAGCGCACCCGGACGCCCCGTACCGCCGACGAACGCACCACTCTGGCAGGCTTCCTGGACCACCAGCGCGACACCCTCGCGATGAAGTGCGCGGGCCTCACCACGGAACAGCTCCGCACCCACGTGCTGGAACCCTCCGGGCTCTCCCTGCTCGGGCTGGTCCGCCACCTCGCCGAGGTGGAGCGCAGCTGGTTCCGCAACGTCCTCAACGGCGAGGGCGCACACGGCTTCTGGGCACACCCCGACGGCTCCTTCGCCGAGTTCGACGTCGACACCGCCGACCCCGACGAGGCCTTCACGATCTGGCGCAGCGAGTGCGACCACGCCAGGGAACTCGTGGCCGCCGCGGAGTCGTTGGACGTCCTGGGCCACTACGGCGACGAGGTCTTCTCGCTGCGCTGGATCCTCACCCACATGATCGAGGAGTACGCGCGCCACAACGGCCACGCCGACCTCCTCCGCGAGCACCTCGACGGCACCACCGGCGTGTAGCACCGGAGGGCACCGGACAGCGCAGGACAGCGCAGGACAGCGCAGGACGGACAGCGCCGGGCCCCGATGTCACAGACAGGGAGCGAGCAGGACGTGCGGACCCGTCAGAAGGAACGCCAGACCCCCGGGCCGTCCGAGCCCTGGAACGAGATCGTCACCGGGCTCCGGATGGGCGGGCACTACTTCACCCCGCCCGGCGGCGAGCTTGAACTCGCGATCGTACGAGCCGAGTTCGACCTGGTGGTCAGCCTCTTCACGCTCCCCGGGCACGGCCCGGCACCGGGGGTGGAGCACATCGTCCGGGAGGTGCCCGACGACCCGCTCTCCCCCGGTCAACTGCTCGCCGTCCAGGAGGCGGCCGAGCTCACCGCGGCCGCTGTCCGGCGGGGCCGGCGGACGCTGGTGCGCTGCCACTCGGGCTACAACCGCTCGGGCCTGGTGGTGGCGCAGGCGCTGGTCGGCCTCGGGCACGAGAGCGGCGAGGCGGTCCGACTGGTCCGGCAGCGGCGCTCGCCCTGGGCACTGAACAACCCGGTGTTCGTGGACTACCTGAACACCGGGCTGGAGGTTGCCGTGCTACTGACCGGCCTCAACGGGTGAGGCCGGCCAGTCGCGTGACGGTCAGTCATACATGATTGTCCGTCAGATGTCGCGGAAGGTCTCGATCTGGGCGCCGATGGAGTTGAGGCGCTCGGCGAGGTCCTCGTAGCCGCGGTTGATGACGTAGACGTTGCGCAGGACGGAGGTGCCCTGGGCGGCGAGCATGGCGAGCAGGATGACCACGGCGGGGCGCAGGGCCGGCGGGCACATCATCTCGGCGGCGCGCCACCGGGTGGGGCCCTGGACCAGCACACGGTGCGGGTCGAGGAGCTTGACGTCGGCGCCGAGGCGGGTCAGCTCGGTCAGGTAGATCGCGCGGTTGTCGTACACCCAGTCGTGGATCATCGTGGTGCCGTGCGCGGCCGCGGCGATGGCGGCGAAGAACGGTACGTTGTCGATGTTGATGCCGGGGAACGGCATCGGGTGGATGGTGTCGATCGGCGCGGTCAGCTTGGAGGGGCGCACGGTGAGGTCGACCAGCCGGGTGTGGCCGTTGTGGGCCCGGTACTCGGGGGTGCGGTCGTAGTCGAGGCCCATGCCCTCCAGCACCGCGAGCTCGATCTCCAGGAACTCGATCGGCACCCGGCGGATGGTCAGCTCGGAGGAGGTGACGACGGCGGCGGCCAGCAGGCTCATCGCCTCCACCGGGTCCTCGGCCGGGGTGTAGTCGACGTCACAGGTGATCTCCGGGACGCCGTGCACGGTGAGGGTGGTGGTGCCGATGCCCTCGATCCTGACACCCAGCTTCTCCAGGAAGAAGCAGAGGTCCTGGACCATGTAGTTGGGCGAGGCGTTGCGGATGACGCTGACGCCGTCGTGCCGCGCGGCGGCCAGCAGGGCGTTCTCGGTGACGGTGTCCCCGCGCTCGGTCAGCACGATCGGGCGGTCCAGCGGGACGCCCGGCTCGACCGAGGCGTGGTAGGCGCCGCCGGTGGTGGCGACCTCCAGGCCGAAGCGGCGCAGCGCGGTCAGGTGCGGCTGCACGGTGCGGGTGCCGAGGTCACAGCCGCCCGCGTACGGGATGGCGAAGTGCTGGGCGCGGTGCATCAGCGGGCCGAGGAACATCAGCACGCTGCGGGTGCGGCGGGCCGCCTCGACGTCCATCGCCGCGAGGTCCAGCTCGGCGGGCGGGGTGAGTTCGAGGTCGCGGCCCTCGTTGATCCAGCGGCTCTTGACACCGATGCTGGTGAGCACCTCAAGGATGCGGTAGACCTCTTCGATCCGGGCGACGCTGCGGATCGTGGTGCGGCCGGTGGTCAGCAGCGAGGCGCAGAGGATCGCCACGCAGGCGTTCTTGCTGCTGCGCACGTCGATCGCGCCGGAGAGCCGGGTACCGCCGGCGACGCGCAGGTGCATCGGGCCGGAGTAGCCGAGGGAGACGATCTCGCTGTCGAGGGCTTCGCCGATGCGGGCGATCATCTCAAGGCTGACGTTCTGCTTGCCCTGTTCGATGCGGTTGACCGCGCTCTGGCTGGTTCCGAGGGCCTCTCCGAGCTGCGCCTGGGACCAGCCGCGGTGCTGGCGCGCGGTACGGATGAGGGTGCCGATACGGGTGAGGTAGTCGCCTGTCACTCGCCAGACGATATCTCATGGTTGAGATGGCGACAGAACCAGGGGCCCTGCTCGCCACTCCATTTGTCCGTTTCTCGCCCCATATGAACGTCAGTTCTTCACACCACCACGTGATGTTGTCACGCCGTCGTGACACTCGTGACAATGTCACGGCCCCGGCGGCTCCCTCCGGAGCGCGCACCGCCTCACGGCCCGAGCGGCTCCGCCCGGCCGACGACGGTGCCCGCGCGGTCGATGCAGATGACGTCCACCACGACCGGCGAGCCCAGCAGCACGCCGAGCGCCGTCGTCCGGGCCGCCTCGGCGACCAGGTCCCCGAGCGGCACTCCGGCCGCACGGCACAACTGCACCGCCTCCAGTGCGGTGTTGGCGCCCGCGACCGCTTCGACCAGCGCCTCGTCCGCCCCGCCCCGACGGGCCAGTTCGGCCAGGTACCCCTTGTCCACCTGGGAGCGCGCCGAGTGCAGGTCGAGGTGACCGGCCGCGAGCTTGGACAGCTTGGCGAAGCCGCCCGCGATGGTCAGCCGGGGCACCGGATGGCGCTTGAGGTACTTGAGCACCGCGCCGGCGAAGTCGCCCATGTCCAGCAGCGCGTCCTCGGGCAGCCTGTGCTCCGCGACCGCGACCTTCTCCGAGGTCGAACCGGTGCAGCCGGCCACGTGGGTACGCCCCGCCGCCCGGGCCACGTCCACCCCGCGGCGGATCGAGTCGATCCAGGCCGAGCAGGAGTACGGAACGACCACCCCGGTCGTGCCGAGGATGGACAGACCCCCGAGGATGCCGAGCCGGGGGTTCCAGGTGGAGCGGGCGATCTCCTCGCCGTGGTCGACCGAGATCTCGACCACGACGTCCCCGCTGCCGCCGTGCGCGGCTGCCACCTCGGCGACGGCGTCCCGGATCATCTGCCGGGGCACCGGATTGATCGCGGGCTCGCCGACGGGCAGCGGCAGGCCGGCCTTGGTGACCGTCCCCACCCCGGGACCCGCCCGGAAGACCACCCCGGCGCCGGGCTCGCCGGACCGCACGGTCGAACGGATCAGCGCACCGTGGGTGACATCGGGGTCGTCGCCCGCGTCCTTGACCACCCCGGCCATGGCGGCGGCCGGCCGCCCCTGCGCACCGGTCAGCTCCTCGGCGGCGGCCAGCTCCTCGGCACCGGTCAACTCCTCGGCGGCGAGCGCGAAGGCGGGCTGCCGGCCCCTGGGCAGGGTGATGACCACCGGGTCCGGGAACTCGCCGGTGAGCAGCGCGGTGTACGCGGCCTTGGTGGCGGCGGTGGCGCAGGCTCCCGTCGTCCAGCCGGGCCGCAGACCGCTGCTCTTCAGCTGGCCGGCCCGGCCTCCCGCTCCGGCTCCCGCCTCGGCTCCCGCTGCGGCCACCTGCGCCCCGTTTCCGACGGCGCCCGCGCCGTCCTGCTCCGCTCCGGCGGCCGCGCCGGTCGCCGTCGCCGATTTTCCCCCACCCGGCCGGGCGGGGCCCGACCGGGGTGGCGGTCACCGCACCGTGCGCGACCTGTGGAGACACCAGGACCCGCACCCGTTCGCGGGCCGGAGCAGCACCCGTGCGCACGCTGCGGAGGAGGAGGGGCCCCGCCTTCCCGAAGAGTTCTCCGCAGGGGCCTCGCCCATCACACCTACCAGTGAGTAATCTGGCGGTCCGCCAGAAGCGGGTTCATGACACGTGGGCCCGGTCGGGGTCGACTTCCCCGCCGGGCCATCAGTATGTGGGGGTTTTTGTGGCAGGGATGAATCGGCGTACGTTCCTCACCGGTACGTCGGTGGCCGCGGCCTGGTCGGCCTTGTCGCTGGGCGGCGCGCAGTTCGCCTCGGCCGCGGCGCGCGACCAGGCGCTGGCCACGACGGCCGCGCGGGCGGTCAGGATCACCGGGACCACGCTGGAGCAGGTGGCCACGCCGGTCGGCACCGGCGGCTACAAGCGCCTGACGGCCGGGCCGGGCTGGCCGCTGGTGGTGCGCGGCGACCTGGCGTCGGCGACCGCCGGACGGGACGACCGCCGGACCGGCCTGGCCAGCTTCGTCCAGTTCAGTGACCTGCACCTGGTGGACACCGAGTCCCCGGTGCGCTTCGAGTACCTGGCCAAGCTCAACGGCAGCGCGTACCGGCCGCAGGAGGCCCTGAACGCCCGCGGCGTCTCGGCTCTCGTCGAGCGGGTCAACTCGCTCGCCGGCGGCCCGTACACCGGGATGCCGTTCAGCATGGTGATGGCCACCGGCGACAACACCGACAACCACGAGCTCGCCGAACTCGACTGGTACCTCAAGGTCATGGGCGGCGGCCGACTGGCCCAGAACACCGGCGACCTCAGCCGCTACGAGGGTGTGCAGAACTCCGGCAACGCCGCCTACTGGAACCCCGAACTCGCCTACACCGACGGCTACAAGGCGAAGGGCTTCCCGCAGGTGCCCGGCTTCCTGTCCGCCGCCGGCCGCCCCTTCGACGCACCGGGCCTGCACACGCCCTGGTACACCACGGTCGGCAACCACGACGACAGCATCGAGGGCTCACTGCCGGACCTCGGGCTGCTGAACGACCTGTACACCGGCCAGTACAAGCTGGAGGGCTGCGACGACGCCACGGCCGGCCAGCTGATGGACTCGCTGCGCCGCGACCCGGCGGGCGCCGTGCTGCTGCTGGCGAAGCTGATCGCCAGCGGCGAGGCGGTGCGCCGGATCACCCCGGACGAGCGCCGCCGGCCGTTCACGCTCAAGGAGTTCGCCAAGGCCCACCTGAACCCGGCGGTCACCGGCGCCGGCCCGTACGGGCACGGTTTCACCTCGGACATGGTGAACAGCGGCAAGCTCTACTACACCTTCCGCATCTCGGAGAAGGTGGTCGGCATCAGCCTGGACACCACCAACCAGGCCGGGTTCGCCGACGGTTCGCTGGGCACCGCGCAACTGCGCTGGCTGGAGCAGCAGTTGAAGGCGCACAGCGGGCACTGGTACGACGCCGACGGGCGCAGGGTGACGGGCGGGAGCACGGACGAGCTGATCCTCGTCTTCAGCCACCACACCAGCGGCTCGATGGGCAACCTGCTGCCGGACCCGCGCAACATCTTCGAGGGGCGGCACGACGGCAACGAGCTGGTGGCGCTGCTCCAGCGCTACCCGAACGTGGTCGCGTGGGTGAACGGGCACACCCACATGAACAAGATCACGCCGCACGGCCACGCGGTGCCGGAGCGGGCGTTCTGGGAGATCAACACCGCCTCGCACATCGACTACCCGCAGCACGGGCGGATCATCGAGATCGCGGACAACGGGGACGGCACGCTCTCGCTGTTCACCACGCTGATCGAGTCCTCCGCGCCGTACGGGACGGACTTCGGCAGCACCTCGGACGCCAACCTCGCGGCGCTCTACCGCGAGCTGTCGTACAACGACCCGAACGGCCGCCCGACGGCGCTGCTGGGCGCGGGCGAGGACCACAACACGGAGCTGCTGATCACCAAGCCGACCCGGTAGCGACTTCCGGGGGCGGAGAACGGCGAACGGCTGACAGATGACAGCGAACAGATGATGAAATCTGTTCGCTGTCATCTGTCGCCCGTCACTCCTCCGGGTACCGCCGCGGCGTCCAGACGACCTCCACGCCGCCGCCCCGCTCGACCGCCTGCGTCTGCGAGGAGCCGATCAGCAGGATGGTCCGCATGTCGACCAGCGCCGGGTCCAGCTCCCCCAGTCGGACGATCCGCACCCGCTCGGTCGGGCCGCCCACGTCACGGGCCATCACCACCGGGGTCTCCGGCGCCCGGTACTCCAGCAGCAGGTCCCGGGCGAGCCCGACCTGGGTGGTCCGGGACTTCGAGCCCGGGTTGTACAGCGCGAGCACCAGATCCGCCTCGGCCGCGGCGCGCAGCCGCTTCGCCACCACGTCCCAGGGCTTGAGCCGGTCCGAGAGCGACACCGTCGCGTAGTCGTGCCCGAGCGGGGCGCCGGCCCGGGAGGCGGCCGCGTGGGCGGCGGTCATGCCCGGGAGCACCCGTACCGGGACGTCCCGGTACGCCTCCTCACAGGCGACCTCCAGCACCGCGGTGGCCATCGCGAACACCCCCGGGTCGCCCGAGGAGACCACCGCGACGCGGTGCCCGCGGCGGGCGAGGTCCAGCGCGAACTCGGCACGCTCCGACTCCACCTTGTTGTCCGAGCCGTGCCGCTGCTGCCCCGGCCGCTGCGGCACCCGGTCCAGGTAGGTGGTGTAGCCGACCAGGTCGGTGGCCTCGGCCAGCGCGCCGCGCGCCTCGGCGGTCAGCCAGAGCGGTCCGGCCGGCCCGGTGCCGACCACGGTCACGCTGCCGACACCGTCCGACAGCCGGACCTCCGGCTCCAGCGGCGCGACCTTGCTCGGCAGCACCGCGACCGAGAAGTAGGGCACCGTCTCACCGTCGACCTCGGCGAGCGGCGCGACCCGCTCCCCCGGCATGAAGGCCCGCTCCACGTACTGCGCGTCCGCCAGCCGCCCCGCCCGCTCCAGGGCCCGGCGGACCGTCGGGAAGGTGCGCCCCAGCTTCATGATCACGGCCGAGTCGGCGGCCGCGATCCGCGCCGTCAGCTCCTCCTCGGGCAGCGTGCCGGGAATGACGGTGAGCGTCTCCTCGGCCTCGGTCAGCGGCTGTCCGAGCCGGGCGGCGGCCGCGCTGAGCGAGGTCACGCCCGGCACCACCTCGGTCGGGTAGCGGTGCGCGAGCCGCTTGTGCATGTGCTGGTAGGAGCCGTAGAAGAGCGGGTCCCCCTCGGCGAGGACGACCACGTCGCGCCCGGCGTCCAGGTGGGCGGCCAGCCGGGCGGCGGCCTCCTCGTAGAAGTCGTCCAGCGCGCCGCGGTAACCGCCCGGGTGGTCGGTGGTCTCGACGGTGAGCGGGTAGACCAGCTTCTCCTCGACCTGGCCACCCGTCAGGTACCGCTCGGCGATCGACCGCGCTATGGACCGGCCGTGCCGGGCGCTGTGGTAGGCCACCACGTCGGCCTTGCCGATGAGTTCGGCGGCACGGACGGTCACCAGCGAAGGGTCGCCCGGGCCGAGCCCGACGCCGTACAGCCGACCCGTGGCCTTCTGCTGATCCGTCACTCTTCTTCGCTCGCAATCGCGTTGACGGCGGCGGCGGCGATCGCGCTGCCGCCGCGCCGGCCGCGCACCACCAGGTGCTCCAGGCCGGACGGGTGCTCGGCCAGGGCCTGCTTGGACTCGGCGGCGCCGATGAAGCCCACCGGGACGCCGATCACCGCGGCCGGTCGCGGTGCCCCCGCCTCGATCATCTCCAGCAGCCGGAACAGCGAGGTCGGCGCGTTGCCGACGGCGACCACCGCGCCCTCCAGCCGGGGCAGCCACAGTTCCATGGCCGCGGCGCTGCGGGTGTTGCCCATCTTCCGGGCGAGGTCGGGCACCGACGGGTCGGTGAGGGTGCAGATCACCTCGTTGTCGGCGGGCAGCCGCTTGCGGGTGACGCCGCTCGCGACCATGTTGACGTCGCAGAGGATGGGCGCACCGGCGTGCAGCGCGGCGCGCGCGGAGGCGACCACACCGGGCGAGTACACCAGGTCCTCGACCAGGTCGACCATCCCGCAGGCGTGGATCATCCGCACCGCGACCTGGGAGACGTCCGCCGGGAGGGCGGCCAGATCGGCCTCCGCACGGATGGTGGCAAAGGACTGGCGGTAAATGGACGCGCCGTCCTTCTCGTACTCGATCACTTCGTCGTCCTCCTGGCCTCGGCGACCGCCTCGGCCATCTCCTCGTTCGTCACGTCGACGCTCGTCGCATTGACGTCCGTCGCATCGGCGGCGGTCGCGGCGGACGCCGCACCGGCCCCCGCCCCGTTCACCGTCACCCGGTAGCCGCGCCCCGTGGCGAGCACGTCCACCCACCGCCCGGCCGGGTGGCCGCAGCGCCGTTCACAGCCCGACCAGTGGACGGGCAGGACACCGGCGGGGCCGGCACCGGTTCCCGCCGCGGCGCCGGCGTCCAGCGCCCGGGCCGCGTCCGCACGGACGTCGGCCCGCGACTTGGCGCAGCCCGGCAGCCCGGTGCAGGCGGTGGCCCGCTCCCAGGCCGAGCCGGGTTCGGTACGGAAGCCGGCCGCGGCGAGCGCTGGCAGCCGGTCGGCCGCAGCGCCGGGCAGCACCACCCCGCGCCAGGGCGTCAGCCGCAGCTCACCGGCCGAGGCGGCGACCAGAGTCCGCCACTGTCCGGCGCTCGCCCGGCCGAAGCGCAGTCCCACCGAGAGCCCGCCGGGCAGCGTGCCGACGGCGGGCGCGGTACCGGCGAAGTCGGGCAGCGGCACCGAGCCGGCCGGCGTCAGTTCGGGGACCTCGCGCAGGTGCCAGGCCCGGCGTCCGTTCGTCCGCAGTGCCGTCAGGAAGGAGCGGGCCGCGTCCAGCACGGCCGTGACCTCCTGCCCGGCCTCGACCGGGTGTCCGCGCCCGTCGCGCCCGAGGCGCAGCAGCCCGGTACCGTCCGGGCCTGCGATCAATGTCACATCCGCGTCGAGCGCGGCGACGTCGCCCCGCCCGTCGTCCAGCGCGAACAGGAACTTGCCGGAGAGCCCGGCCGCCCAGTCGCTCGCGCACAGCCGTGCGTCCAACTCCCGCACCCAGGCCTGCACATCGGCGGCGCCGGGGGTGCCGCCGGCGGCGTCGAGTCCCGCCGTCGGCGAGGCGACGATGTTGCGGACCCGCTCGTGGGTGTCCGAGGGCAGCAGCCCGACGGCGCGCAGCCGGTCGGCGAGCTCGGCCGCGCAGTGCGAGGCCAGGCCGCGCAGCTGGACGTTGCCGCGCGAGGTGGTCTCCAGCTCGCCGTCGCCGAGGGCTTCGGCCGCCTCGGCCAGCGCGAGTGCCTGATGGCCAGTCAACAGGCCGCCGGGGAGGCGGATCCGGGCCAGGGCGCCGTCGTCGGCCGCATGCAGACGAAGCGCTCCGGGGCAGGCGTCCGCACGCCCCCGGTCGGGCACCTCCCGGTCGGGTCCTGCGGCGCCCGGCGCGGCGGCGGCGGGTGTCGGTGGCATGGCGGCGAGCATACAGATGATCCGATCGCTTGCCTCCGTCCGCTGCATCACACCCCGGCCCGGCAGGCCGCCCCGCTTGCCGGACGTCCGAAAGCTCACCCTCCCCCAGGTCAGCCGCACCCCGTACGATGCTGGCGGGCGGTCCCCGTGGGCCGCCCGCACGCCAGCGACGGCGCAGGGGAGGAAACCGGTGCGAACCCGGTGCGGTCCCGCCACTGTGACCGCGGCTCACCGGTAGACCGGTCGGCCGCGGGAGCCAGGAACTCCTGCCGTCCTCCACCGGCCCGGGGCGCGGACCCCGAGGAAGGCAGAAATGTTCCAGCGCTGTCGCATGCCCGCGCCCGCGTCCCCGGCCGCCATCACGGCCGGTCCGGCCGCCGCCACGACCACCCCGGTCGACCGCGCGGCCGTCCCGGCCACCACAGCGGCCGACCCGGCCCAGATCCCGGCCACCCTGGCCACCGACGAGGCCGGGAGGGCCTTCGCATGATCCTGCTGCTGTCGACGTCCGACACCGACCTGCTCAGCGCCCGTGCCTCCGAGGGCCCGGTGCGCTACCGGCTCGGCAACCCGGCCCGGCTCACCCCCGAGGACCTGCCCGCGCTGCTGGAGGGAACCGAGCTCGTCGTGGTCCGCCTGCTCGGCGGGCGCCGCGCCTGGCAGGAGGGCCTGGACACGCTGCTGGCCGGCCCCCGCCCGGTGGTGGTGCTGACGGGTGAGCAGGCCCCCGACGCCCAGCTGATGGAGCTGTCCACCGTCCCGGCCGGCATCGCCGCCGAGGCGCACGCCTACCTGGCCCACGGCGGCGCGGCCAACCTGGCCGAGCTGGGCGCCTTCCTCTCCGACACCGTGCTGCTGACCGGCCACGGCTTCGCCCCGCCCGCCTCCGCCCCGGCCTGGGGCCCCCTGGAGCGCGAGGCCCGTACGTCCGAGGGTCCGACGGTCGCGGTGCTCTACTACCGCGCCCACCACATGAGCGGCAACACCGCCTTCGTGGAGACGCTCTGCCGGGCCGTCGAGGACCAGGGCGCCCGGGCCCGGGCCTACTACTGCGCCTCGCTGCGCGGCGCCGAGCCCGAGCTGCTGGCCGCGCTCGGCGAGGCGGACGCGATCGTCACCACGGTGCTCGCCGCCGGCGGCACCCGCCCGGCCGACGCCCAGGCCGGCGGGGACGAGGAGGCCTGGGACGCGGGCGCGCTGGCCGCACTCGACCGCCCGATCCTCCAGGCGCTCTGCCTCACCTGGTCGCGCGCCCAGTGGGAGGGCAGCGACGACGGTCTTTCCCCGCTGGACACCGCCACCCAGATCGCCGTCCCGGAGTTCGACGGCCGCCTGATCACCGTCCCGTTCTCCTTCAAGGAGCTGGACGAGGACGGCCTCACCGTCTACGCCGCCGACCCGGAGCGCGCCGCCCGGGTGGCCGGCACCGCCGTCAGGCACGCCCGGCTTCGGCACGTCCCGGCCGCCGAGCGCCGCCTCGCCCTGGTGCTGTCCGCGTACCCGACCAAGCACTCCCGGGTCGGCAACGCCGTCGGCCTGGACACCCCGGCCAGCGCGGTGCGGCTGCTGGAGCGGCTGCGCGCGGAGGGCATGGACCTCGGCGACGACCTGCCCGGTTTCCACACCGGCACCGAGGACGAGGGGCACGAGGGCGACGCGCTGATCCACGCCCTGATCGCGGCCGGCGGCTACGACCAGGACTGGCTCACCGAGGACCAGCTGGCCCGCAACCCGGTGCGCATCCCCGCCGCCGACTACCGCCGCTGGTACGCCACCCTCCCGCAGGGCCTGCGCGAGCAGGTCGAGGAGCACTGGGGCCCGGCCCCCGGCGAGCTGTACGTCGACCGCTCGCAGAACCCCGACGGCGACATCGTGCTGGCCGCGATCCGCTCCGGGAACCTGCTCGTGCTGATCCAGCCGCCGCGCGGCTTCGGCGAGAACCCGGTCGCCATCTACCACGACCCCGACCTGCCGCCGAGCCACCACTACCTGGCCGCCTACCGATGGATCGAGGCCGCCCAGGAGGACGGCGGCTTCGGTGCCCACGCCGTGATCCACCTCGGCAAGCACGGCAACCTGGAGTGGCTGCCCGGCAAGACCGCCGCGCTGTCCGCCGAGTGCGGCCCCGACGCCGTCCTCGGTGACCTGCCGCTGATCTACCCCTTCCTGGTCAACGACCCGGGCGAGGGCACCCAGGCCAAGCGCCGCGCCCACGCCACGCTCGTCGACCACCTCGTCCCGCCGATGGCCCGCGCCGACTCCTACGGCGACATCGCGCGCCTGGAGCAGTTGCTGGACGAGCACTCCAACATCGCCGCGATGGACCCGGCCAAGCTGCCGGCCATCCGCGCCCAGATCTGGACCCTGATCCAGGCCGCCAGGCTCGACCACGACCTCGGCCTGGACGAGCGCCCCGAGGACGACGGCTTCGACGACTTCCTGCTGCACGTCGACGGCTGGCTCTGCGAGGTCAAGGACGCCCAGATCCGCGACGGTCTGCACGTGCTCGGCCAGGCGCCGACCGGCACCGACCGGGTCAACATCGTGCTCGCCATCCTGCGCGCCCGGCAGATCTGGGGCGGCGTCAGCGCGCTGCCCGGCCTGCGCGAGGCGCTCGGCCTCGACGAGGCGGCACTGACCCTGGGCGCCACCGACGCGGCCGAGGAGAAGGCCCGCGCCCTGGTCGAGGCCATGGAGGCGGAGGACTGGGCGCCCGAGGCGGTCGACAAGGTCACCGCCGGGCTGCCGGAGGCCGTCCAGGAACCCGTCCGCGAGGTGCTGGCCTTCGCCGCCACCCAGGTGGTGCCGCGGCTGGCCGCCACCACCGACGAGCTGGGCGCCGTGCTGCACGCGCTCCAGGGCGGATTCGTCCCGGCCGGCCCGTCCGGCTCGCCGCTGCGCGGCCTGGTCAACGTACTGCCGACCGGCCGCAACTTCTACTCCGTCGACCCGAAGGCCGTCCCCAGCAAGCTCGCCTGGGAGACCGGCCAGGCGCTCGCCACCTCGCTGATCGAGCGCTACCGCTCGGACAACGACGGCGCCTACCCGCCCTCGGTCGGGCTCTCGCTCTGGGGCACCAGCGCGATGCGCACCGCCGGCGACGACATCGCCGAGGCCTTCGCCCTGCTCGGCGTCCGCCCGGTCTGGGACGACGCCTCGCGCCGGGTCACCGGCCTGGAGCCGATCCCGCCGGCCGAGCTGGGCCGCCCGCGCATCGACGTCACGCTGCGCATCTCCGGCTTCTTCCGGGACGCCTTCCCGCACATGGTCGCCCTGCTGGACGACGCGGTGCGCCTGGCCGCCGCCCAGGAGGAGTCTGCGGAGTCGAACTACGTCCGCGCCCATGTGCAGGCCGACCTCGCGGTGCACGGCGACGAACGCAAGGCCACCGTCCGCGTCTTCGGCTCCCGCCCGGGCACCTACGGCGCGGGCCTGCTCCAGCTGATCGACAGCCGGGACTGGCGCACCGACGCGGACCTGGCCGAGGTGTACACGGTCTGGGGCGGCTACGCGTACGGCCGCGGGCTGGACGGCCGCCCGGCGCGCGAGGAGATGGAGACCGCCTACAAGCGGATCACCGTCGCCGCGAAGAACACGGACACCCGCGAGCACGACATCGCCGACTCGGACGACTACTTCCAGTACCACGGCGGCATGGTGGCCACCGTGCGCGCCCTCACCGGCAAGGCCCCGACCGCCTACATCGGCGACTCGACCCGCCCGGAGACGGTCCGCACCCGCACCCTGACCGAGGAGGCCGCCCGGGTCTTCCGCGCCCGGGTGGTCAACCCGCGCTGGATCGAGGCGATGCGCCGCCACGGCTACAAGGGCGCCTTCGAGATGGCCGCGACGGTGGACTACCTGTTCGGCTACGACGCCACCACGGGCGTGGTCGCGGACTGGATGTACGAGAAGCTGACCCAGGAGTACGTCCTCGACCCGGTCAACCGGGAGTTCCTCGCGGGCGCCAACCCGTGGGCGCTGCACGGGATCAGCGAGCGGCTGCTGGAGGCGGCGAGCCGCGGGCTGTGGGAGCAGCCGGACCCGGAGCTGATCGCGCAGCTGCAGGCCGCGTTCCTGGAGACCGAGGGGGACCTGGAGGGCGGCGAGGACTGAGGGCGCGCGGGGCGGGCCAGGGGCAGCCTCCGCAGGCCCGCCCCTGGCCCGCCCGCCGCTCGTGCCCTGCTTGCGCCCGGCCTGCCCTGGATCCGCCGCTGGATCCGCCGCCGGATCGCCAGTTCGACTGAGGCCACTGGTTCCACACGTGGTGTTCCATTCACCCGTTCGGCCGATCGGCGTACTGGTGGTGCGCGCCCTCACGGCGGACAATACGGATCATGTCGCGTCGCTCCGCTCCCACCAGCCCGGCCCTGAGCACGCCTGCCACCGAGGAACGGGAGCCGCACGCGCCGCACCGGTACCGCACGCGGATCGGTGCGCTGGCGGCCGGAGCGGTTCCGGTGCTCGCCTTCCCCGTGCCCGGGCAGGCCTGGCTGGCCTGGGTCGCGCTCGTCCCCGGACTGCTGCTGATGCAGCGGGCACCCTCGGGTCGGGAGGCGGCGGTGCGCGGCTGGTGGTTCGGCACGGGGTTCATCCTGACCGCGATGTACTGGCTGGTCCCGTCCATCGGGCCGGGGCTGCCGGTGCTCGCTGTGCTGTTCGGGGCGCTCCAGGGCGCCGTCGGATACACCGTGCACCGGCTGCTGCGCCCTCAGCTGACCGCCCGCCGGGCACTCCTGGCGCTGCTGGTCGTGCCGGCGGTCTGGGTGACCACCGAGTATGCGCGGTCCTGGCCCGCGCTCGGCGGGCCGTGGGCACTGCTCGGCGCCACCCAGTGGCAGCACCCGGCGATCCTGGGGCTGGCCTCGGCCGGCGGGATCTGGCTGGTCAGCGCGGCGGTGGCGGCGGTGAACACCGGGGTACTGATCGCGCTGACCGCGGTGCGCCGGCGGCCGCGGGCCGTCGCGGCCGGGTCCGTCGTGCTGGTGCTGGTCTCCGGCCCGCTGCTGTTCGCGCTGCGCGAGGCGCCCGCCGGGGACGGGGCCGTGACCGTGGCGCTGGTCCAGCCCGGCATCGTGGAGGACCCGCAGGCCCGGTTCGAGGCGAGCGCGCGGATAACGGCCGGACTGGTCGGACAGCCGGTGGACCTGGTCGTGTGGGGCGAGAGCAGCACCACCGCCGACCTCGACCGCGACCCGGCCGCGCTGGACACCCTGCGCGGACTCGCCGCGACCACCGGCTCCGAGGTCGTCGCCGGGGAGGACGCGCGCAAGGCGGACGGGCGGATCTCCAAGGACGCGGTGCTGGTCTCCCCCACCGGCATGGTGGACCGATACCGCAAGATCCGGCTGGTGCCGTTCGGCGAGTACATCCCGCTGCGGCCGGTGCTCGGCTGGATCGCCGGGGTCAGCCGGGCCGCGGGCGAGAACCGGGCACCCGGCACGTCCTTCCATGTGTTGCCCACCACCGACCGGGCGGGCGCGCCACTGCCGGTCGGGGCGCTGATCTGCTTCGAGTCGGCCTTCCCCGACATGTCCCGCACCGCCGCCCGGGACGGCGCCCGGGTGCTGGTCTACCAGTCCTCGACCTCGACCTTCCAGCGCACCTGGGCCCCCGAACAGCACGTCTCGCTGGCGGCGATACGGGCCGCCGAGACCGGCCGGCCGGCCGTGCAGGCCTCGCTGACCGGAGTCTCGGCCGCCTTCGACGCCCAGGGCCGGGAGCTCGCCCGGCTCGGTACCGACGGCACCGGCGCGCTGACCGTCCGGCTGCCGCTCACCGCGCCCGGGACGCTGACCTGGTACGACCGGATCGGCGACGTCGTGCCCCTGGGGGCGCTGCTGGTCACCGCGGGGGCGGCGGTGGCGGGGTGGCGCTCGCGAGGCGTCCGGCGCGCCGATCAGCTCTCGCTTCCGGCGGTGTAGACGCCGAACGCGGCGCCCTGGGGGTCGCGCAGCACCGCGATCCGCCGGCCGCCCGGCACGCCGGTGGCGGGCATCAGCACGTCCCCGCCGAGCGCCGCAGCCCGGCTGACGGTGTTGTCGGCGTCGGCGACCGCGAAGTACGGCAGCCAGTGCGGCGGCACCTGGGGCGGGAAGCGGTCGTCCATCGTCAGCATGCCGCCGAAGTCCCGGCCGTCCAGGCCCCACTGGGGGTAGTGCTCGGAGGGAGCGACGGACCAGCCGAAGACCTCCGGATAGAAGGAGAGCGCACCGGCCGGGTCGCGGGTGAGCAGTTCCACCCAGCCGAGCGAGCCGGGCTCGTTGAACACCCCGGCGCCCTGGAAGGCGCGGGCCTGCCAGAGGATGAACACCGCGCCGGAGCGGTCGGCGGCCACCGAGAAGCGGCCGAGGTCGACGACGTCGGTGGGGTCCTTCAGGATCCGGCCGCCGGCCTCCTTGATGCTCGCGGCGGTGGCGTCGGCATCGGCGACCGCGATGCAGACCGTCCAGGCGATCGGCTGATCCGGGGCGTAGCGCGGGGTGATGGCGGCGGCCGGGGCGCCCCGGACGAGCACCTGGGTGTAGTCGCCGTCGTCGGGGCGGGCCGCGTCGTCCACCTGCCAGCCGAAGAGTTCGGTGTAGAAGGCCCGGGCGGCGGCCGGGTCGGAGGTGCCCAGCTCGGTCCAGCAGGGGGCGTTGGTGGTCACGGAGGTCTGCTTCATGACGTCTGTCCTCGTAGCTTGCTCGGGAACTCGCGGGTTTTCGGCGCCTCGGCCCCCGCACCTCCTGCCCCAGCATGCGGGACGGGGCGGACCTTGGCGGGCGGTGGTGGGCCGAACGGGGTGAGCGGAGTGGCGGCGCGGCGGCGCGGCGGCGGGACGGCGGGACGGACGGTGCGGGCGAACAGATGACAGCTGACAGATTTTGAAATCTGTCAGCTGTCATCTGTTACCAGTTACCCGATATCTGTCGGCTGTCGGCCGTCGGCCGTCACCCGCGCTCGGTCAGCCCCGCACGGCCCGCGACACCGGGATCCACAGCTCCGCCGCGACATCGGCCGCCCCCGGGACGGGCCTGGTCCGGAGGATCTCCGGACCAGGCCGGGCTTCGTACGGGTTGGACGGGAACCACTGACTGGCCACGTCCCCCCACATCTCCTGCAAGGCCTGCGGGAACGGCCCGGTGTTGGTGAACACCGCCCAGGTGCCGGCCGGGACGTCGAGCACGTCCAGGTCCGCCGGAACGGCGACACCCTCGCGCGCCACCACCGCGTGCCAGTAGTCGAGTTCGGACCCCTCCTCGCGGTTCGGTGAGAAGTCGTCGCTGACCGACAGGATCCCGGCCGGGTCGTCCCCGGACAGGGCCGCGATCCGTTCGACCGTCTCCCTGCCGAGCCCCTTGATGAACTCCGCGATCCCCGGGTTGATCCCCAGGTAGATCAGGGTGACCCGCGCCTTCCTGCCGACGATCCGGAAGTCCGGCTTCTCTACGATCCGGTATTCCATACTGCTGCTTCCCTCCACGACGAGTCGGAAGGACATCCGGGGCTGGGAGACGAGCACCGCACCGTCGCGCCGGGCCTCCCCCGGCCCGACTCCGTGCATGGCCCGGAACGCCCGGGCGAACGCCTCCCCCGAGGAGTACCCGTACCGGACCGCGATGTCGAGCAACGTCCGCCCGTCGTCGAGGACTTCGGCCCCGGCGACGGTGAGCCGCCGGCGCCGGACGTACTCCGACAGCGGCATCCCGGCGAGCATCGAGAACAGTCGCCGGAAGTGGTACTCCGACGTCATCGCGATCCGTGCCAGCTCGGCCACGTCGACCTCGCGGTCCAGATCCCGTTCGATCCGGTCCATCGCCCGGTTCAGGTGCTCCAGCACGCCAACCCCGCCCTTCCCTTACTGACCTTCACCGTAGGAAGGACCCACCCTGCCGCACCCGACAATCGGTGCCCGCTCCGGTCGGGTGGCGATCGCCGGGTGACGGCCGTCGGCGGCGGGGATCAGCGCCCGATTCAGCGCCCCCGATTCAGTGACCCTGAATCACCGGCCCTGAAGCACCGGCCCTGAAGCAGCGAGTCTGTTTCAGCCGCTCAGATCAGGCCCTGGGCCAGCATCGCGTCCGCGACCAGCTCGAAGCCGGCAATGTTCGCGCCGACCACGTAGTTGCCCGGGTGGCCGTAGCGCTCGGCGGTGGTGAAGCAGGAGTCGTGGATGTGCTTCATGATCCCGGCCAGCCGCTCCTCGGTGTGCTCGAAGGTCCAGGAGTCGCGCGAGGCGTTCTGCTGCATCTCCAGCGCGCTGGTCGCGACGCCGCCCGCGTTCGCCGCCTTGCCCGGGCCGAAGGCCACCCCGGCCTCCTGGAAAACCCGCACCGCCTCCGGGGTGGTGGGCATGTTCGCGCCCTCGGCGACGGCCAGCACCCCGTTGCGCACCAGGGCCAGTGCGTCGGCCTCGGTCAGCTCGTTCTGGGTGGCGCAGGGCAGCGCGACGTCGCAGGACACGCTCCACACGCCCGGGCCCTCGACGAACTTGACGTGGCCGCCGCGCAGTCGGGCGTAGTCGGAGACCCGGCCGCGCCGGACCTCCTTGACCTCCTTGAGCAGGTCGAGGTCGACGCCCTTCTCGTCCACCACGTAGCCGGAGGAGTCGGAGCAGGTGAGCACGGTCGCACCGAGCTGCTGCGCCTTCTCGATCGCGTAGACCGCGACGTTGCCGGACCCGGAGACGACCACCCGGCGACCGTCCAGGCTCTCGTCACGGCTGTGCAGCATCTCGGAGGTGAACATGACGCAGCCGTAGCCGGTGGCCTCGGTACGCACCTGCGCACCGCCCCAGCCGAGGCCCTTTCCGGTGAGCACACCACTCTCGTACCGGTTGGTGATCCGCTTGTACTGGCCGAAGAGGTAGCCGATCTCCCGGCCGCCGACGCCGATGTCCCCGGCCGGCACGTCGGTGTACTCGCCGAGGTGCCGGTACAGCTCGGTCATGAAGGACTGGCAGAACCGCATGATCTCGGCATTCGAACGACCCTTGGGGTCGAAGTCGGAGCCGCCCTTGCCGCCACCGATGGGCAGACCGGTGAGCGCGTTCTTGAAGATCTGCTCGAAACCGAGGAACTTGACGATCCCGAGGTTCACCGAGGGGTGGAAGCGCAGCCCGCCCTTGTACGGGCCGAGGGCGCTGCTGAACTCCACCCGGAAGCCGCGGTTGACGTGGATGTCGCCGGAGTCGTCCGTCCACGGCACCCGGAACATCAGCTGCCGCTCGGGCTCGCAGATCCGCTCGATGATCCGGGCGTCGAGGAGTTCGGGGCGGTGGGCGAGCACTGGCGCCAGGGTCTCCAGCACCTCGTGGACGGCCTGGTGGAACTCGTCCTCGCCCCGGTTGCGGCGGACCACGTCCGCGTAGAGCGCCTCTATCGCGCGCTGCTCGGCGTCGAAGGAGGAGGGGGAGACGGAGGATGCGGGGGTGACAGGGCTGGCGGGGGTCGTCGGCATCTGGTCAGGACCCTTCCGTGGTCGTCGATGGGCTTGCGCAGCGTTCCCGTGGGTCGGGGGGACGTGCCCAGGAAACGGGGGAAGTCTCGCAGTGTCCACACCGCGGCTCCCGCACCATCCACATGCTGGAAGACCCTGCGGGAACAGGCGGGGCTGATGGGGTGTTGTGCGCCTCCGCGGTCGAGTGCGGCAACACCAGGCCCCTAGTTGTTCAAATTGGAACTACCTAGTACGGTCGACCTCCGATCCACCACGATCCATCCGGGTCCGATCGGCTTCGCCCCGGTCCGCGCCATCTCGGCCCGGTCCGCCCCGGTCCGATCCACCCCGGTACGCCCCGGTCCATCCCCGATCCACGGAGACCCACCCATGCCGCAGCCCGGCTCCGCCACGGTGCGCTCGCGTGTGCGCATCCCGCTGACCTTCCCCGACGGCTACCGCGCCGAGGCGGAGGTCTTCACCTTCCACGACCTCGCCGACGGCGCCGAGCACCTGGCGCTCGCCCTCGGCTCGGTCCCCGAGGGCGGGACGCCGCTGGTGCGGCTGCACTCCGAGTGCCTGACCGGCGACGTCTTCGGCTCGGACCGCTGCGACTGCGGGCCGCAGCTGCGCGAGTCGGTGGAGCGGATCAGCGAGGCCGGCGGGTACCTGCTCTACCTGCGGCAGGAGGGCCGTGGCATCGGGCTCTACAACAAGCTGGACGCCTACGCCCTCCAGGACTCCGGCCTGGACACGTACGACGCCAACACCGCGCTGGGCCTGCCCGAGGACGGCCGGGACTACACCGCGGCCGCCCAGATGCTCACCGCGCTCGGCGCGACCGGCATCGACCTGCTGAGCAACAACCCGGACAAGGCGGCACAGCTGGCCGAGCTGGGGATCATCGTGCGGCACCGGGTGCCGACGGGCGTGCACCTGTCGGCGAGCAACGTCCGTTACCTGCGGGCGAAGGTGGAGCGGACGGGGCACTCGATCGAACTCTCCCGGCTGGTCGGCTGAGCGCGCCGGACGGGCGGCAGCGGACAGCCGACGGAGCTCCGGCGACGGACGACAGATAACAGCTGACAGATTTCGAAATCTGTCAGCTGTTATCTGTCAGCTGTCGTCCGTCAGCCGTCAGCCATTCGCTGCCATCCGTCAGCGGCCGTCCGTCACCTGCGCCCCCGCCCGCCCCGGACCGTCCGCAGTCCCGCGTACGCCGCCAGCGGCAGGGCCACCAGCAGTGCGGCCCAGAACGCCCCGTGGCCCCACAGCCCCGCGATCGCCCGGAACGGCCCCTCGAACACCGGAATCCGCAGCGCCTCGACCGGCCCCAGCGGCCCGGGCCACGCGCCCAGGAACAGGGTGGCCGGCACCCAGAGCGCGAACAGCCCCCGGGCGGTGGTCGGCGTCCCCAGGGTGCTCACCAGCGACACCACCGCCAGCAGCAGGACGAACCCTGCCTGGTAGGCCGCACCGCTCTGCCCCGTCCCCCAGGAGCCGGGCGTCCGGTGCACCCCGGTGGCCGCGAGCCGCACCTCGACCGCCGCCCACAGCAGCAGCACCAGCACCGCCGTCGTCCCGAGCGCGAACCGCACCCGGTCGCGCGCGCCCGCACCGCCCGTCCGCCACTGCCCGGACGGCGCGCTCCGCACCCGCTCGGCAGTGGTGGCCCCGGACGACCGCGCCGCGCTGCGCGCGTCCAGCCGCCGCCAGGCCTCCCGGACCTGCTTGCGGGCCTCATGAGCGGGCTTCAGCAGCCGGCTGGACACCCGTTCGATCAGCATGAGCGAGACCACGACCGCGACCACCGCCGCGATGCCGGCCCAGCTCCCCATCCCGCCTTCGAACACGACCACCCGGTCGGCCACCGACTGCGGCGTCTCCAGTGCCGTCATCGGTGGCCCGAGCCGCAGGTAACCGATGGCCAGGGCCCCGGCCCCGGTCAGCAGCGCCGTACCGATGCCCACCCGGGCGGGGAAGAACGCGATCACGGCGGCCGCGACGAACCCCGCGCCGAGCTGTCCGACCACCTGCCGGGCCGCGTGGTCGCCGGCCTTCCGCAGGTGGCCGCCGAAGGCACCGGTGGGCGAGAGGTCGAGCTTCTCCCCCGCCTCGATCGGGTAGCGGAGCACCGCCCCCGCCCACAGCAGCAGCCCGAAGGCGAGGAGCAGCAGCAGGACCGCCCCGGCCCGGCGCGGAAGGCCGGTGCGGGCGTGCGGCCACCAGGCGGCCAGTCGGCCCCGCCAGTCCACCGGCGGCCGCCGACGCCGGTTTCGCCACAGCCGGGTCAGCCGTCCTTCCCGGCGCACCTCGGCCTCCGGCTCGGGCCGCTCGGGCCGTCCCCGTCCACGCCTGCGCAGGGCCTCCGCCGCGACCAGGGCCGCCCGCCCGGCCGGCTGCGCCGGGTCGGCGCCCACCGCCCGGCGCCGCAGCGCGGACCAACGGCGCCGCACCACATCCCGGGGAGTGGCCGCGGCCGGGTCGGGCGCCGGCCTGCGGGCGACCGTCCGTACGGCGGTGCGGGCGCCCGCGCCCACCGCCAGCGCGCCGTCCACCACCGTGGCGGCCACCACGGCCGCGAGCTCCGACACCCGCTCGGGCAGCGGCAGCCGGTGCAGTGCGGCGGGCAGCGGCGAGAGCCGGCCGAGCAACCGCGCGCGCTCCTCGGGCCGGATGCTCAGCCAGACCGCCTGCCGGTGCGCCTCCTCGCGCTCCTCCGGGCTGAGTCCGTCGCCGCCGCGCCGGCCGCCGCCGACGGTGCGGGCCAACCGGTCCACCTCGGCCAGCACCTCCGGCAGTCCGGCCAGCGCGAGCAGCCGCGAGCAGTGCTCGCCCGCGCATTCGGGGTGGAAGCAGTCGTAGCGGGCGACCACGGCCGGCGCCCCGCCCCGGACCAGTTCGTCGATGAACTCGGCGCCGTCCGGTTCGGAGACGACGCGTTCCAGCCCGGTGGTGTCGATCGGACGGTCGCGGTAGTGCGCGACTGCGCCCGGGGCGAAGGCCGCGCCCAGGGCGAGCACCGCGACCGCCGCCACGGACTCGCGCCGGGAGCCGGGCGCCCGGGCCACGTCGGAGAGGTAGTGCAGGTCGAAGACGGTGTCCTCGACCTCGTCCCGCAGCCAGTCGCGCACCCGTTCCGCTCCCCCGGTGGAGAGCCAGCGGGCCGCCGCGCCGGAGTTCTTGAGCAGCGCCTCGGTGAGCCGGACCGGGTCGGTGAACGGGTTGCCGAGGAAGGTGACCGGCCGATGCGCCCGGGCCTGTGCCTGCGGCCGGCGACGGATCACCTCGGGGGTGCCGCCGGCCAGCCAGCTCCGGACCTGCGACGCGGTCCAGCGGTCCTCCGGCTTCTTGGTGAACAGCCCTTGGAGGAGCAACAGTTGGCGCGGGTCACGGACGGCGCCGAGGTCCACCTCCTCGCCCATGACCAGTTCCAGCTCCAGCTCCTGGTCGGCCGGGCGCTCGCCGTCCGCGCCGACGAAGCGCGGGCGGCCGACGAACAGCTCGTACAGCACGTTGCCCAGCCCCCACCAGGGACCGGCCTGGTGGTTCTTGCCGGCCAGCTGCTCGGGAGCCATGTAGGCGACGGTGACCATCATCGCGGAGGTGAACCGGCGGCTGTCGGTGAGCCGGTCGACGCCGCCGAAGTCGGCGATCACGAACTCCCCGGACCCGCTGCCGGGCCGCACCAGGATGTTGGCGGGCTTGAAGTCCAGCGGGTTGCGCTTGATCCGCTGCTGCCAGAAGTCGAGCAGGGCGACGAGCTCGTAGACGATCTGCTCGGAGGTCCGCCGGTCGCCGTTTCCGCCCGCCCGCCACAGCTCGGCGACGTGCGCGGCGAGGGTGACCGGCAGGTACTCCATGGCCACCCAGTCGACCTGGGCGCCGTGGTGGCGGACCCGGCCGAAGTCGATCAGGTGCGGGACGTGCCGGCGGAAGCCGTCGTTGCGCAGGTGGGAGAGTAGGTCGTGGTCCATCGGCTGACCGGCGACTGCCACCTTGACGGCCGCGTCGCCACCGCCGTCGGTGCGTCGGACGTACCAGACGGTGCCCTCGGAGCCGGCCCCGGCCCGGCCCAGCGGGATGAAGCGGTTCCGCAGGGCGTCCGGGAAGGCGCCCTCGAACGATCCGTCGGCGCCCAGGACGTCACCGAACCCGCCTTCGGGGCCGCCCGACCTGCCACCCGGCGCTCCGCCCGGGCCTGAGCCCGGACCTGCGCCGGGACCACCGCCCGGAGCGGGGCCGCCGGGCCCGATGCTGTCCTGCCAGGAGGGCGAGCCGCCCCCGGTTCCCGACCGGGGCCGGACGACCTCGGTCACCGCCTCCGAATCGGCGCCTCCCGGATGCCCCGGTCGGCCCGGCCGGACCTCCGTCCGGGCGTGCGGGTCGTACCGCGGTTCGGCATCCGGCTTCCGGCGGGTGGCAGCCTCCGGGTCGTACCGCGGCTCGACGCCGGATATCCGGCGCGTCGCGGCCTCCGGATCGAAGCGCGGCGGGGTGGCGGGCGCCCGGCGGGTCGCGGCCTGCGGGTCCACCCGGGTCGGCGGGACGGACCCGAGCCGGGACGACCGGTCCGGGGCGGCGTCGGAGCCGCGCCAACGCCCTCGGGACCACCGCTCCACCCTGCTCCGCGGCGGATTCCCCGGCTCGGCTCCGGCGGCCGACCGGGGCCTCGGCCCGCGCCGATCGCCCTCGGCCGGGTCCGCGTCCTCCGTCGTGCCCATGCGACGCTCCCCTCCCCCGCAGCCCGGACCGGCGCGGGGCCGTGAGCGTGGGCGCACCGGTGCCGGGGTGGTGAATTCGACGCGTCATCATCCCGCATGGCGGGCAGGGGTGTCGGGCGCTTTTCCGGATCAGGACCGACCCACCGCAGGACCGGTACCGAAGCACCCGTCCGCAACGGGGAACCGGCGCCGTCGACGCCGCGGCGGGTACGGTGCCGCCCGCACGCAGCCGCACCGCAGGCCGCACCGCGGTCGGTGAGCAGCCGGACCGCAGCGGGCTCTCAGCGCTCCTCGACCGGGCGCCCGTTCGGCTCCTCCACGATCCGCCGGGCGATCTCGCCCGGCGGCACCGGGCGCCCGAAGTGCCAGCCCTGCGCCCAGTCGCAGCCCAGGGTCCGCAGCCGCTCGGCGTCCCGGCGGGTCTCCACGCCCTCGGCGGTGACGTTCAGCCCGAGCGCGTGCGCCATGGACACCAGTCCGCTGACGATCCGCCACCCGGTGGACTCGTCCTTCCCCGGTTCGTGCAGGTCGCCGACGAAGGAACCGGCGATCTTCAGCCCGGAAACCGGCAGGTCGCGCAGGTAGGCGAGGTTGGACCAGCCGGTGCCGAAGTCGTCCACGGCCAGCGACACCCCGAGGTCGACCAGCCCGTGCAGGGTGCGCAGCGCCTCGTCCTCGGGCCCGACCACGGTCGACTCGGTGATCTCCAGCTGCAGCCGGGCCGGGTCCAGTCCGGTGTTGTCGAGGATCCGGCCGAGGTCGCTGACCAGGGCTGCACTGCGCGCCTGCCGGACCGCCAGGTTGACGTTGAGCTGCGGGGCGGCGTCGCCGTACTGCTTGATCCAGTCCGAGGCCTGGCCGCAGGCCTGCTCCAGCACCCAGCGGCCGAGCGGCATGATCAGCCCGGTC
Source organism: Kitasatospora sp. NPDC057542 (assembly GCF_042801945.1). NCBI lineage: Bacteria > Bacillati > Actinomycetota > Actinomycetes > Kitasatosporales > Streptomycetaceae > Kitasatospora > Kitasatospora sp. NPDC057542. Next base: position 37,239 of record NZ_JBHVFE010000002.1, on the reverse strand, counting down.
TCCTCGGCGGTGGTGACGAACTCGTCCGGGCCGAGCACCCCGAGCTGCGGGTGACGCCAGCGCACCAACGCCTCCACGGCGGCCAGCCGGCCGTCCGCGAGGCGGTAGAGCGGCTGGTAGTCGATGAAGAACTCACCGCGGTCGAGGGCCGCAGGCATCCGCACCGACACCGCGTAGCGGCTGACCGCCCGGGCGTTCTCCTTGGGGTCGAACAGGGTCCAGCGGCCGCGACCGGCCTCCTTGGCGCGGTACAGCGTCAGGTCGGCGGCGCGGACGGCCGCGCCCGGGGTGGTGGTGGACACCCGCCGCTCCAGCACGCCGACACTGGCGCCGACGGCGAGCTTGTGGTCGCCGATCAGCACCGGCCCTGCCAGCGCCTTGAGCACGGTCTTCGCAGCGGCCACCGCTTCCTGCTCGCCCCGGCACTTCTCCAGCAGGACGACGAACTCGTCGCCACCGAGCCGGGCCACCAGGTGGCCGAGCGGGCTGAGGGCGGCCTTCAGCCGGGCGGCGACGGCGGCCAGCAACTGGTCGCCCATGTCGTGGCCGAGGCTGTCGTTGACCACCTTGAAACCGTCGAGGTCGACGTAACAGAGGCCGAAGCGGGCGCCCGGCTCGGGCTCCTCGAACAGCTTCTCCAGCCGCTCGAAGAAGGCCGCACGGTTGGGCAGGCCGGTCAGCGGGTCGTGGGTGGCCTGATGGCGCAGCCGCTCCTGGAGCCGGTAGCGGTCGGTGACGTCCTCCAGCATCGCGACCTGGTACTGCGGGGAGCCGTCGTCGTCGCGGATCAGCGAGACGGTCAGGTGGGTCCAGACCACCTCGCCGTCCTGGCGGTAGTACGGCTTGTCGAACTGGAAGTAGTCGCGCTTGCCGCTGATCAGCTCCTCGTACGCCTCCCACACACCCGGGGTGTCCTCGGGGTGCACGAGGTCGCCGACCCGGCGGCCGATCATGTCCTCCGGGCCTGCGCCGAACAGCCCCTGGAGGGCCTTGTTGACCGCCATGATGTTGCCGTCGGTGTCGCCGATGCCGATGCCGATCGCGGCGCTCTCGAACAGCGCCCGGAACCGGGCCTCGGAGGCGCGCAGCGCCCGCTCGGCCTCCTTGCGGGCGGCGTCGGCGGCGGTGCGGATGGCCTCCTGCTCGGTCAGCGTGCGTTCGCGCAGGGCGGCCGCCCAGCCGGCCGCGAAGGCACCGGTCAGTGCCGGGCCGCGGTCGTCGTGGACGGGCTGGGACTGGAGCAGCTCGACCGCCCGGGCCAGCAGCACCGGGTCGGTGAAGTGGGCGTCGACCAGTTCGGCGCCGGCCTGCGCGGCCAGCCGCGGCTCGAACGGCTCGTCCTCCTGGGCACGGTGCAGCAGCGCGGCGGTGCGCGCGACCAGCCGGCCGAGCAGGCCGGGGTGGACGGCGATGCCGTGGTCGGCGGAGAGCAGCCGGGCCCAGTCCTCGTGGAACCGCTCCGCCTTGCCGCGCACCGGGGTGGTACTCATCTGCTGAACCTGGTTCCTCTGCTGTGCGCGCCGGTTGCGGCGGGCCCGGCGACGGCCGCTCGGCCCGTACCGCGGCCGTGCACACCGCGCTCGCGGGTTCCGCGGCCGTGCGTCTCACGGCCGCGGATCCCGCGGTCGCGAGTCCCGCTGCCGCCCGTACCCGGCGCCGTGCTCCCGGCGGCCGCCGCGCGGGGCGTACGGCCGTCGGCGCCTCGTCCGTCGCGTCCGATCAAGGGCGGAACCCCACGCCCGCCACGCCGGTCATCCGCTCGGGGTGCTCGCCGACCGTACCGGGCTGGTCCGGGCGCCACAGCGGCAGGTAGACCACGCCCGGCTCGACCAGCTCGAAGCCGGAGAACATCGCGGTGATCTGCTCGTGGGTGCGCATGGTCAGCGGGGTCGGCGTCCGCCGGTAGAGCTTCTGGTGGTCCTCGGCTTGGTCCGGGCGGCCCTCCAGAGAGGCGTGCGAGAGCACCAGCGCGCTGCCGGGCGGGAGGGCGTCGCGGATCACACCGATCTGCTTCCACGGGTCGTCTTCGTCGCCGACGAAGTGGGCGACGGCAACCAGCAGCACGCCCACCGGTTCGCCGGCCGCCAGCAGTTCGGCGACCTCGGGACGGGCCAGCAGGTCGGCGGCGTCGCGCAGGTCGGCCTGGACGACGGCGCTGCCCGGGTCGTCCTCCAGCAGCAGGCGGCTGTGCGCGACGGCGACCGGGTCGCGGTCCACGTAGACGACTGTCGCCTCGGGGCGGATCGCGCGGGCGATCTCGTGCACCGCTCCGAAGGTCGGGATGCCGGATCCGATGTCCAGGAAGCGGGTGACGCCCTGCTCGGCGAGGAAGGTCACGGCCCGGCGCAGGAAGGCGCGGTTGGAGCGCATGATCTGCGGCAGCTCCGGCCACAGGGCGATCGCCTTGCGGGCCATCTCCCGGTCGACCTCGAAGTTGTGCGAGCCCCCCAGGTAGTAGTCGTAGACCCGCGCGGCGTTCGGTTTGTCCAGGTCCGTACCCTCCGGTACCCAGCTCGGTCGCCGCATGCCTGTGACTCCTTCACTCCGGATTCTGGGGTTGCAGCGCCCAGGGGGCGCTGCCGTGACTGATGAGACTACAAGCACGGAAGATCCTCCCCTGCACCCCGAACGGGTGCAAGCGGAGTGCCCCCTTCCCGGCTGACGGGCGTTTCCGGAACGTTCACTTCCGGGCGGGGCCTGAGCCGCGGACCAACTCGGCAACGTTCCAGCGGCGTTCGCCCCTCCGCCCGACCGGGCCGCAATAGTGTGGGGGCCGTGGATCCCAACCACTACCGATTCCGGGGCGTCTGGCGGCTCACGGCTCCGGCACCCGCCGTCTACGCGGCGTTGGAGGACGTGCGGAGCTATCCGCTGTGGTGGCCGGAGGTCCGCGAGGTCCGGCCGACCGGCGACGACTCCGGGGACATGGTGGTGCGCGCACTACTGCCGTACCGCCTGGCGATCGGCCTGGTGGCGAGTCGGCGCGACCCGGTCGCCGGGGTGCTGGAGGTGACCATGCGGGGCGACCTGGACGGGTGGTCGCGGTTCACGGTGACGCCGGACGGGCCGGGCGGGCCGGACGGCGCGGGCAGCCGGGTGCTCTTCGAGGAGGACACCCGGCCCGGCAAGCCCCTGTTGCGCCGGCTCGCCCTACCGCTGCACCCGCTGTTCCGGGCCAACCACGCGGTGATGATGCTCCGTGGACAGCGAGGGCTCGCGGCGTATCTGGCGGCGAACAGATGACAGACGACAGCTTTCAGCGAACAGATGACAGATTTCGAAATCTGTCATCTGTTTGCGACGCCCCCGCGCCCGCCGACGCCCCCGACCCCGGCTTCGGCTTTGACGCCCCCTTCGACCGCGCCGGCACCGGCAGCAGCAAGTGGGCCCGTGCGGACGCCCCCGGGGTGATCCCGATGGGCCTCGCCGACATGGACCTGCCCGGCCCGCCCTCCGTCGCCGAGGCGCTGGAGCGGCGCGCCCGTCACCGCGCGTACGGCTACACGGTGTGCGACCCGGCCGGCCGCACGCTGGTGGCCGACTGGTACCGCGCCCGGCACGGCGCCGCGGTGGACCCGGACTGGGTCCTGCTGCTGCCCTGCGGCCCCCGCACCGCGCTGCGCATCCTGCTGGAGACCGTACGGCCGCAGGCCCCCGTCCTCTTCCCCACCCCCGAGTGGGGCGGCTTCGCCCAACTCTGCCGCGCGGCCGGCCTCCCGTACCGCGAACTGCCGCTGCACCTGGGCCCGGGCGGCTACCGGCTCCCGCACGGCCCGCTCCCCCGCCCCGCCGGCGCCGTGCTCCTGAGCAACCCCCACAACCCCTCCGGCACGGTGTGGTCGGCCGGCGCGGTGCGCGCTCTCGCCGCACGAGCGGCCGAGAACGGTGCGCTGCTGGTCTCGGACGAGGTGCACGGCGACCTCACCCACCCCGGCCGGGCCCACCCCGTCGCCGTCACCACCGTCGACCCGGCGCACCGGCACCTGGCCGTCACCCTCAACTCCGTCGGCAAGACCTTCAACTGCTCCGGCATTCCCAGCAGTTTCGCCCTCGTCCCCGACCCCGGACTGCGGGCCCGGCTCACCGAGGCGCTGGCCGGCTACGGGCTCTGGGAGGGTGGCCTGCTGGAGCAGACCGTACAGCGGGCGGCGCTGTGCGAGGGCACCCCATGGCTGGACGCGTTGCTTGCCCACCTGGCCGCCGCCCGCACCCGGCTGACCGATCGGCTCGGGCCCGCCGTCCGCTCCGCCCCGCAGGCCTCCTACCTGCTCTGGCTGGACGCCGCCGCGCTCGGCCTGCCGCCCGCAGACGCCCGCCGGGCGCTGGTGGAGCGCTGCGGCCTGGAGGCCTCCGACGGCGCCGAGTTCGGCCCCGGCGGCCGGGGTTCGCTACGCCTGAACTACGCCCTGCCGGGGCCGGTGCTGGCGACCGTCCTGGAACGGCTGGAGCGCCTGTGACCCCGGCACATGCCCCGACAGGACCCACCCCGCACCCCGCCGGCCGACCACCCGGCGATCCCGGCCTCACCCGTTCGCCACACCGCTGACCTGCAAGAACGAACGTTCACACGATTTTTGCGGGGCGCCCCGGCATGCTCCGTAGCAGACTGGGCAGGGTAGACCGGGCCGCAATCGTGATCCCGAGGATGGTGAGTCCGGTGATACCGGTATCCCGCACCACTCCGCCCGACCGGCAGAGCACGCCACTACCCCCTCCGGGGGTGACCCCGCTGACCGAATCGGGGGCGCGCAGCCACGTGTCGGGCGTCTGTTTCAAGATCGGACCGCCCCGCCTGGTGGGTGTGGAGGTCGAGTGGTTCGTCCATGACGATCGATGTCCCTCCCGGCCCGTACGGCCGGAACTGCTCCACGCCGCACTGGAGTCGCTGCCCCTCGGCGGCCCGGACGGCACCTCGCTCCCCTCCGGTTCGCGTCTCACACTCGAACCCGGCGGACAGGTCGAGCTCAGCTCCCCGCCCGCCACCGGCCTCCTGGCCTGCGTCGAGGACACTCGCCGCGATCTGACCGCCCTGCGGGCCGCCTTCGCGGCGCAGGGCCTGCGACTCACCGGCACCGGGACGGACCCGCTGGCCCGCCCCCGACGGATGGTGCTGGACCACCCCCGCTACCTCGCGATGGAGCGCTTCTTCGACTCCGCCGGGCCCTGGGGCCGGATCATGATGACCGGTACCGCGTCGGTGCAGGTGTGCCTGGACGCCGGCGACGCGGACGGCCCGCACGCGATGGAGCACCGCTGGCGACTGGCCCACCTACTGGGCCCGGTGCTGGTCGCCGCCTTCGCCAACTCCCCCGTCCTGGACGGACGTCCGACCGGTCACCGGTCCACCCGGCAGGCCGTCTGGTCCCGGATGGACCCGACCCGCACGCTCGCCCCGGAGCCGGACCACGGCGACCCGCGCGAGGCCTGGGCGCAGTACGTGCTGGACGCCCGGGTGCTGTGCGTACGACGGCCCGAGGGCCTTCCCTGGACGGCCCCGGCCGGGCTGACCTTCCGCGACTGGATCCGCGGCGCGGGCGAACGCCCGCCCACGCTCGACGACTTGGACTACCACCGCACCACCCTCTTCCCTCCGGTGCGCCCGCGCGGCCACCTGGAGCTGCGGATGATCGACGCCCAGCCCGGGGACGGCTGGGTGGTGGTCGCCGCGCTGGTCACCGCCCTGCTGGACGACCCGGTGGCCGCCGACGCCGCGCTGGCCGCGCTGGAGCGGCTGGACCCCTTCGATCGACCGGAGGGGGCGGGCGGCCCGCGCCCGCCGCGCAGCGAGGTCTGGCGCCGCGCCGCCACCCTCGCCATGGCCGACCCCGAGCTGCGCCGGGCCGCCCTCACCTGCTTCGCCGCCGCCGACGCCGCGCTGGGCCGCCTTCCCGGCGCCGAGGCGCTGCGCACCGCCGTCGCCGAGTTCGCCGAGCGCTACCCCGCGCGCAGCCGCTGCCCGGCCGACGACCAGCTGGACGCCCTGCGCTCCGGCACCCGACGCACTCCCCCGGAGGAGGCCGCCCCATGACCCACGTCCGACCCCACGGGGGCCCCGAGGCAGGCAGCACGGACCGCACCGGCGCCGTCAGCGCCCCCGACGCCACCAGCGCCGAGGCGCTGCGCGAGAGCATCGCCGCCGAACTGCTGGCCGCCCGCGCCCGGACCGCCGCACTGACCGACTGCGTCGACGACGGCGACCTCACCGCCCAGCACTCCCCGCTGATGTCCCCGCTGGTCTGGGACCTCGCGCACATCGGCAACCAGGAGGAGCTCTGGCTGCTGCGCAACGTCGGCGGCCGTGACCCGATGCACCCCGAGATCGACCCGCTCTACGACGCCTTCCAGCACCCGCGCGCCGAGCGCCCCAGCCTGCCGCTGCTGCCGCCCGCCGAGGCTCGCGCGTACGCCCACGAGGTGCGCGGCCGGGTTCTGGACCTGCTCGCCGCCAGCCCGCTGGAGGGCGCGCCGCTGCTGGAGGCCGGGTTCGCCTTCGGGATGATCGCCCAGCACGAGCAGCAGCACGACGAGACGATGCTGATCACCCACCAACTCCGCAGGGGCGAGCCGGCCCTGGCGGCTCCCGCGCCGCCGCCCGTACCCGCGGACGCGACCACGCTTCCCTCCGAAGTCCTCATCCCCGCAGGACCGTTCACCATGGGAACGGACACCGAGCCGTGGGCGCTGGACAACGAGCGCCCGGCGCACGCCGTCGACCTGCCGGCCTTCCTGCTGGACACCACCCCGGTCACCAACGCCGCCTACCAGCGCTTCATCGCGGACGGCGGCTACGACGACCCGCGCTGGTGGACGCCGGAAGGCTGGGAGCACCGGCGGAATGCCGGCCTGACCGCCCCGCTGTTCTGGCGCCATGAGGACGGCCAGTGGCTCCGCCGACGCTTCGGCACGGTGGAACCGGTCGTTCCGGACGAACCGGTGCTGCACGTCAGCTGGTACGAGGCCGACGCGTACGCCCGGTGGGCCGGACGGCGGCTGCCGACCGAGGCCGAGTGGGAGAAGGCGGCCCGGCACGACCCGGCCACCGACCGCTCCCGCCGCTATCCGTGGGGCGACGGTCCGCCCGGCCCCGAGCACGCCAACCTCGGCCAGCGCCACCTGCGCCCGGCCGGGGCCGGGAGCTACCCGAAGGGCCAGTCACCGTACGGTGTCCGCCAGTTGATCGGCGACGTGTGGGAGTGGACGGCCAGCGACTTCCGCCCCTACCCGGGCTTCCGGGCCTGGCCGTACCAGGAGTACTCGGAGGTGTTCTTCGGCCCCGAGTACAAGGTGCTGCGCGGCGGCTGCTTCGCGGTGGCACCGGTGGCCTGCCGGGGCACCTTCCGCAACTGGGACTACCCGATCCGGCGGCAGATCTTCGCCGGGTTCCGCACCGCGCGCGACGCGGAGACGGCCTGATGTGCCGTCACATCGCGTACATCGGCGAGCCGGTGGCGCCCCAGGAGCTACTGGTGCACCCGCCGTGCGGGCTGCACCGACAGTCCTGGGCGCCCCGGGTCCAGCAGTACGGCACGGTCAACGCGGACGGTTTCGGCCTCGGCTGGTACGCGGACGGGGACGAGGTGCCCGCCCGTTACCGCCGGACCGGGCCGATCTGGGCGGACGAGACCTTCGCCGACCTCGCCCGGGTGGTCCGCACCCGGGCGCTGCTGGCCGCCGTCCGCTCCGCCACCGAGGGCTGTGCACCGGGCGAGGGAGCGGCCGCGCCGTTCGCCTCCGAGCGCTGGCTGTTCAGCCACAACGGCGCGGTGGCCGGCTGGCCCGGCAAGTTGGACGCGCTGGCCGCCCTGCTCCCCCCGGCCGAGTTGCTGGACCTGGAGGCGCGCACCGACTCGGCACTGCTGTGGGCGCTCACCCTGCACCGGCTGCGGGCCGGCGCCGGGCTGGGCGAGGCACTGGCGGGCACCGTCGCGGACGTCACCGAGCACACCACCGGGCGGCTCAACCTGCTGCTCACCGACGGTGTCACGATCGCCGCGACCACCTGGGGCGACACCCTGTACCACCGCACCCTGCCAGGCCTCGGCACGGTGGTGGCCTCCGAGCCGTACGACGACGCGCCGGGCTGGAAGCCCGTCCCGGACGGTTCGCTGCTACTGGTGGACTCACGCGGCGTCACCGTGCACCGCCTCCCCGGCCGTGACTGACCCCCACCCTCCCTTCATCTTCTGAACAGAGGAACCACCCTGTCATGGACACCTTTGATCTCACCCGACTGCTGCCCGCCGACCACTTCAGCACCGCGCTGCGCCACGACGTGCAGCACGGGCTGACCGCGCAGCCCAAGTGGCTGCCGCCGAAGTGGTTCTACGACGCACGCGGCAGCGAACTGTTCGAGGAGATCACCCGACTGCCCGAGTACTACCCGACCCGTGCGGAGCGGGCCATCCTGACCGACCGGGCCGGCGAGATCGCCGCCGCCACGGGGGCCCGCACCCTGGTCGAGCTGGGCTCCGGCTCCTCCGAGAAGACCCGGCTGCTGCTGGACGCCCTGCGCGCGCTCGGCACCCTGGAGGCGTACGTCCCGGTGGACGTCAGCGAGAGCGCGCTGACCGCGGCCGGCGTCGCGCTCGCCGCCGAGTACCCCGGGCTCGCGGTGCGCGGCGTGCTCGCCGACTTCACCGCCAGGCTCGGCCTGCCCCCGGAGGGCGGCCCACGGCTGGTCGCCTTCCTCGGCGGCACCCTCGGCAACCTGCTGCCCCCGGAGCGCGCGGCCTTCCTGCGCGGCCTGCGCGCCGCCCTCGACCCCGGCGACTTCCTGCTGCTCGGCACCGACCTGGTCAAGGACCCCGCGGTTCTGGTCGCCGCCTACGACGACGGTGCCGGGGTGACCTCCGAGTTCAACCGGAACGTGCTGAACGTGCTCAACCGCGAACTGGGCGCCGACTTCGACCCGGACGCGTTCGAGCACGTCGCGCTCTGGGACGCCGAGCAGGAGTGGATCGAGATGCGACTGCGCTCGCTGCGCACGCAGACCGTGAAGATCCCGGCCCTGGACCTGCCGGTGCACTTCACCCGGGGCGAGGAACTGCGCACCGAGGTGTCGGCCAAGTTCCGCCGGGAGCGGGTGGCCGGGGAGCTGTCGGCTGCCGGGCTGCGACTGAGCCACTGGTGGACCGACCCGGAAGGCCGGTTCGGACTCTCGCTCGCCTCGCCGGCCTGACCGACACACCCCCGGGCGGCCCAATTTGCTTGTTCACCTTACGAATTCTCAGAGCGAAACTTGAGGGTCATGGTGTACAAGACTTAAACGAATAGGGGTTACGATCTCGGCTACCGAGCTCAGCGTTGAGTACCAGGAGTCAGATCGTGAGCGTCACCCAGAAGCCCTCCGGGGCGGTCGAGGCCCCCGCGCCCGGCCGCCTCGGCTTCGTCGTCTTCATCACCGCGGCAGCGGCCCTCGGCGGCTTCCTGTTCGGCTACGACAGCTCCGTGATCAACGGCGCCGTCTCCGGGATCCAGGAGAAGTTCGGCGTCGGAAGCGGCGTGACCGGCCTGATCGTGTCCTCCGCCCTGCTGGGCTCGGCGATCGGCGCAGCGTTTGCCGGGCGGTTCGCCGACCGGTACGGCCGCATCAAGGTCATGAAGGCGGGCGCCCTGCTGTTCGCGGTCAGCGCGGTCGGCTCGATGCTGCCGTTCTCCGCCTGGGACCTCGCGCTGTGGCGCGTCCTCGGCGGCGCGGCCATCGGCATCGCCTCGGTGATCGCCCCGACCTACATCGCCGAGGTCGCGCCGACCAAGTACCGGGGCCGGCTGGCCTCCTTCCAGCAGGCCGCGATCGTGCTCGGCATCGCGATATCCCAGCTGATCAACTGGCTGCTGGCGCAGGCCGCCGGCGGCGAGACCCGCGGCCACCTGCTCGGCCTGGAGGCCTGGCAGTGGATGCTCGGCATCTGCGTCGTCCCGGCCGCGGTCTACTTCGTGCTCTCCTCGGTCATCCCCGAGTCCCCGCGCTACCTGATCCAGGCCGAGCGCCTGGACGACGCCCGCAAGGTGCTCGCCGAGGTCGAGGGCGAGGGCGTGGACGCCGACGCCCGGATCGCCGAGATCCGGACGCTGATCGCCTCCGACCACCGCCCGCGCTTCCGTGACCTGCTCGGCGGCCGGTTCGGCCTGCTCCCGATCGTCTGGGTCGGCATCGGCCTGTCGGTCTTCCAGCAGCTGGTCGGCATCAACGTGATCTTCTACTACTCGTCGATCCTGTGGCAGTCGGTCGGCATCGACCAGAGCAACTCGCTGCTCATCAGCTTCGTCGGCTCCGTGATCAACATCCTCGGCACCGTGGTCGCGATCGTGCTGGTCGACCGCATCGGCCGCAAGCCGCTCGCCCTGATCGGCTCGGCCGGCATGGCGGTCGCGCTCGGCACCGCCGGCTGGGCCTTCTCCTCGGCCACCGGCAGCGGGGACAACCTCACCCTCCCCGACCTCCAGGGCACCGTCGCCCTGGTCGCCGCCAACGCCTTCGTGCTGTTCTTCGCGATGTCCTGGGGCGTGGTCGTCTGGGTGATGCTCGGCGAGATGTTCCCGAACCGGATCCGCGCCGCCGCCCTCTCCGTCGCCGCCTCCGCGCAGTGGATCGCGAACTGGGCGATCACCGTCTCGTTCCCGTCCATGTCGCGCTGGAACCTGTCGGCGACCTACCTGGTCTACGCCGCCTTCGCGGCGCTGTCCATCCTCTTCGTGGCGAAGTTCATGAAGGAGACCAAGGGCGTCCGACTGGAGGACATGGGCTGATCCGCCCGTCGTACTCCCGGCCCCCGCACCCCGTCGCGATCAGCACGGAGGCGCGGGGGCCGAATCGTTTCTGCGGGGCCGGCGAGCTTACGGAGCGCACGCCGTTCCGGCGGGGTTCGGGCTGTTGGGCCTCGCCTCAGGAGCGCCGCGCAACACCCTCAGGAACGCCGGGCATCGCCTCAGGAACGCTCGGCGAGCCGGGCGTAGCGCAGGGCGAGCCCATCGAGCAGCGCCTCCAGCCCGGTCTCGAAAGCGCCCTCGTCCACCGCCCCCCGGTGCCCGGCCAGCCGGTGCGCCTCGCCGAGGTGCGGGTAGTCGGCCGCGTCGTAGACCTCGGCGTCCGCCGGGAAACCGGCCGCGAAGGAGGCGAGCGCCGAGCCGGTGACGAAGTAGCGCATCAGTGCGCCGATCCTGGTCGCCTGGCCGCGCGGCCACCCGGACTCGACCAGGTGGCCGAAGACGGCGTCGGCCAGCCGCAGCGCGTTCGGCCGCCGCCCGGGGCCCTGGGCGAGCACCGGGACGATGTTGGGGTGGGCGGCCAGCGCGGCGCGATAGGAGCGGGCCCAGTCGCGCAGCGCCTCCGGCCAGGGCGTCCCGGCGGCCTTGAACATCGACAGGTCGACTTCGCCGATGACGCTGTCCACCACCGCGTCCAGCAGGTCGTCCTTGGTGGCGAAGTGGTTGTAGAGCGAGGGCCCGCTGACCGACAGCTCGGTGGCGAGTCGGCGGGTGGAGAGGGCGTCCAGCCCCTCGTCGTCGATCAGCCGCAGCGCGGCGGCGACGATGCGCTCGCGGCTGAGCAGCGGGGTGCGTGGACGGGCCATCGCGGTGGGTTCCTCCGGTTCCTCCGGTCGGGTGTGCTGGGGACCGATTCTGGCAGGTGCCCCTTCCCAGCGCGGGCCGGGCGGGGCTACAGTCCCTCCATAAAACTTGCAGCGCTAGTTTAATGGGTCGGCCCAGACGCCGGACCATGGACGCCGGATTCGGGAGCCGCCGTGAACCTGGAGTTGTCCGAGGAACAGAGCGCCGTCCGGGACCTCGCCGTCTCCTTCACCGACCGCGAGATCGTGCCGTACGCCGCCGAGTGGGACCGCGCCGAGTCCGTCGACCTCGCGATCATCGGCAAGCTGGCGAAGGTCGGCTTCCTCGGGCTGACCATCCCGGAGGAGTACGGCGGCAGCGGCGGCGACCACCTCGCGTACTGCCTCGTCCTGGAGGAGCTCGGGCGCGGCGACTCGGCCGTGCGCGGGATCGTCTCGGTCTCGCTCGGCCTGGTCGGCAAGTCGGTCAACGCCTTCGGCACCGAGGAGCAGAAGCGGCACTGGCTGCCCCGGCTCACCTCGGGCGAGGCGCTCGGCTGCTTCGCGCTCACCGAGCCGGGCACCGGATCGGACGCCGCCAACCTCACCACCCGGGCCGTCCGGGACGGCGACAACTGGCTGATCAGCGGCGCCAAGACGTTCATCACCAACGGCACCTGGGCCGACGTCGCCCTGGTCTTCGCCCGCACCGGCGGCGACGGACCCGACCAGCAGGGCCACCGGGGCATCACCGCGTTCCTGGTCCCCACCGACCTGCCCGGCTTCACCCGCACCGGGATCGACGGCAAGCTCGGCCTCCGCGGCCAGGCCACCGCCGGACTCTCCTTCGAGAACGTCCGGGTGCCCGACAGCGCCCGGCTCGGCGAGGTCGGCAAGGGGTTCACGGTGGCCATGGCCGCCCTGGCCAAGGGCCGGATGTCGGTGGCGGCCGGTTGCGTCGGCATCGCCCGGGCCTGCCTGGAGGCCGCCGTCCGCTACGCCGGCGAGCGCGAGCAGTTCGGCAAGCCGATCGCCTCGCACCAGCTCGTCCAGGAGCTGCTGGCCGGCATCGCCGTGGACGTCGAGGCGGCCCGGCTGCTCACCTGGAAGGTCGCCGACCACATCGAGCGCGGCCTGCCGTTCGCCACCGAGTCCTCCATCGCCAAGCTGTACGCCAGTGAGGCCGCCGTCCGGGCCGCCAACAACGCGCTCCAGGTCTTCGGCGGCTACGGGTTCATCGACGAGTACCCGGTCGGCAAGTACCTGCGCGACGCGCGGGTGATGACCCTCTACGAGGGCACCAGCCAGATCCACCAGCTGCTCATCGGACGCGCCCTCACCGGCGTCAACGCCTTCTGACCCCGCCACCAGCACCCCTGCCACCCGCACTCCCGCCACCAGCACTCCCGCCATCCGACAAGGAGCCCGACGACGTGCGTCCCGTCTACTTCGCCGCCGCCCGCCGCACACCCATCGGCCGGCTGCGCGGCGCGCTCGCCACGGTCCGCCCGGACGACCTCTCGGCCACCGTGCTGCGTGCCCTGCTCGCCGACGTGCCTTCGCTCGACCCGGCCCGGATCGACGACGTCTACTGGGGCGCCGCCAACCAGGCCGGCGAGGACAACCGCAACGCCGCCCGGATGGCCGTCCTGCTGGCCGGCCTGCCGGAGACCGTCCCCGGAGCCACCGTCAACCGGCTCTGCGCCTCGGGCCTGGAGGCCGTCACCCTCGCCGCCCGGGCCATCGGCTCCGGCGAGGCGGACGTGGTGCTGGCCGGCGGCTGCGAGTCGATGACCCGCGCCCCCTTCGTCCTCCCCCGCCCCGACGAGGCGCTGCCGCACCGGATGGAGACCTTCGACACCCGGCTCGGCTGGCGGCTCACCAACCCGCGGATGGCCGAACTGCACGGCGTGCTCAGCATGGGCGAGACGGCCGAGGAGGTGGCCACCCGGTACGCCATCGGCCGGGAACGCCAGGACGCCTTCGCTCTGCGCAGCCACCAACGGGCCGGCGCCGCCCGCAAGGACGGGCACTTCGACGCCGAACTCGTCCCGGTAGAGCGGCCGGACGGGGTGACGGTGAGCCGGGACGAGGGCATCCGCGAGGACACCAGCCTGGCGAAGCTCGCCGGCCTCAAGCCGGTGTTCCGGCCCGGGGGCACGGTCACCGCCGGGAACGCCTCGCCGATGAACGACGGCGCGGCCGGGCTGGTCCTGGTCAGTGAGGAGGCGCTGCGCGACCTCGGGCTCCGGCCGCTCGGCCGGTACGTGGCCGGCGCCTCGGCCGGGGTGCACCCGGACGTCATGGGCATCGGCCCGGTCCCGGCCACGGCGAAGGTGCTCGCACGGGCCGGCTGGTCGCTCGCCGACCTGGACACCGCCGAGCTCAACGAGGCCTTCGCGGCCCAGGCACTCGCCTCCGCCGACGGCATCGGGTTCAGCCCGGAGCAGGCCGAGGAGGTGGTCAACCCCAGTGGCGGGGCGATCGCGCTCGGCCACCCCCTGGGCGGCTCCGGTGCCCGCATCCTCACCACCCTGCTGCACCGGATGCGCCGCACCGGCGCCCGGCGCGGGCTGGCCACCATGTGTGTGGGTGTGGGGCAGGGTACGGCCGTGCTGGTCGAGAACGTCTGACAAACCGGCGGCGGCGGGTGGCAGATGACGGAGGACGGCGAACGGATGACAGGTAACAGATGTTGAAAGCTGTCATCTGTTATCTGTTATCCGTCGAATGTCGGCCGTCGCCTGCCGCTCGTCGCCTGTTGATCCAAACTTCCAAGGAGTTCACATGACACGGTTCGCTGGGAAGGTCGCCGTGGTGACCGGCGCGGCGCAGGGCATCGGGGCGGCCACCGCCCGTCGACTGGCGGAGGAGGGCGCGGCGGTCGCCGTCGTCGACCTCACCGCCGAGCGGGCGGCCGGAACGGTCACCGAGATCACCGCCAAGGGTGGCACCGCCCGGGCGTACGGCTGCGACGTGGCCGACTACGACGCCGTGGAGGCGGTGTTCGCGCAGGTCGCGGCGGACCTCGGCGGGGTGCACATCCTGGTCAACAACGCCGGGATCACCCGGGACAACCTGTTCTTCAAGATGCCGAAGTCCGACTGGGACGCGGTGCTGACGGTCAACCTGACCAGCGCGTACAACTGCAGCCACGTCGCACAGAAGTACATGGTGGCGCAGAAGTACGGGAAGATCGTCTCGCTCAGCTCGCGCTCCGCGCTCGGCAACCGGGGCCAGGCCAACTACGCGGCCGCCAAGGCCGGCATCCAGGGCCTCACCGCGACCCTGGCGATCGAGCTCGGGCCGTTCAACATCAACGTCAACGCCGTCGCGCCCGGGTACATCGCCACCGCGATGACCGCGGCCACCGCCGAACGGGTCGGCAGCAGCGCCGAGGACCACCAGACCGAGGTCGCCGCCCGGACGCCGCTGCGCCGGGTCGGGCAGCCGGAGGAGATCGCCTCGGTCGTCGCCTTCCTGGCCAGCGAGGAGGCCTCGTACGTCAGCGGGCAGACGCTGTACGTCAACGGAGGGGCGCGTTAGCGCCGTCCTGACGTGTCGTCACCGAATCGTCCCAGGAGGGAGGTTACTTTCCCCTGGGACGACCTTTACCTTTTCGCGTGGCCGAGCATGACCATGACCTCGACCACGCGACCCCACCAATTGACTATGGCATGATCATGCGGCTCTCGATGGGATGGCCGGACCGACCCGACCGAGCCACGTCGGGCCCTGCGCCCCAAGGAGCCCCATGGGCAGCCCCGCCACCCTCCGCCGTGCCCTGGCCCTGCTCGCCGTGGGGGCCACCGCCCTCACGGCCGGCACCGTCGCCGTGCCGACCTCCGGCACCGCGATCGCCGCCCCCGCGCACGACCTCGCGGGCGTCCACGTCCGCCCCGCCTCCTTCGGCCATCACAACGCCCAGGGTCGCGTCGCCCCGCTGACCACCACCCAGTGCGTCAGCCAGATCGGCATCCACTGCTACTCGCCGCTCCAGTACCGGACCGCCTACAACCTGAACCCGCTGTACCAGGAGGGCATCACGGGCAAGGGCCGCACGATCGTCATCGTCGACTCCTTCGGCTCGCCGACCATCCAGCACGACCTGGAGGTCTTCGACAAGCAGTGGGGCATCCCGGACACCAACGTCGAGGTGGTCAAGTGGGGCAACGTCCCCGTCTTCGACCCGAAGAACCCCGACCACACCGGCTGGGCCGGCGAGACCACCCTGGACGTCGAGTACGCCCACGCGATCGCCCCCGACGCGCACATCGTCCTGGTCGAGACCGGCGTCGCCGAGACCGAGGGCACCACCGGCCTGCCGGAGATGATGGACGCCGAGAAGAGCCTCATCAAGCAGGGCCGGGCCGACGTCATCTCGCAGAGCTTCGGCGCCACCGAGAACACCTTCCCGGGCTACGACAAGGGCGACTTCAAGTCGCTCACCGACCTGCGGTACGCCTTCCAGGCCGCCGCCGACCACAACGTGACCGTGCTCGCCGCCTCCGGCGACAACGGCGCCACCGACGCCAAGGAGAACGGCACCGACCTGTACCCGTACAAGGTCAACTCCTGGCCGTCGTCGGACCCGCTGGTCACCTCCATCGGCGGCACCCAGCTCACCCTGGACGACTCCGGCAAGCGCACCGCGCCCGACAAGGTGTGGCACGACAAGTCCGGCGCCGGCGGCGGAGGCGTGTCGGGCGTCTTCGAGCGCCCGTGGTACCAGGCCGGCGTCGCCGACGTCACCGGCAACCACCGCGGCACCCCGGACATCAGCATGAGCGCGGCCGTGGACGGCGCCGCCTGGACCTACGAGTCCTACGACCCGACCTCGGTCGGCTGGCACCTCACCGGCGGCACCAGCGAGGCCACCCCGCTGTTCTCGGGCGTCGTCGCGCTCGCCGACCAGCTCGCCGGCCACCGCCTCGGCCAGCTCAACTGGCGCCTGTACGGCCTGAACCTGCTGCCGGGCAAGTGGAGCGGCATCGTGGACGTGAAGCAGGGCGACAACGGCTGGGACGGCGTCACCGGCTACAACGCCACCGAGGGCTACGACCTCGCCAGCGGTCTGGGCACCATCGACGGCGCGACGTTCGTGCACGCGATCGCCGGTCGGTGAGTGGGCGGGTCGCCGGACAACGAGTGACGGGTAACAAATGACAGCGAACAGCTGACAGATTTCGAAATCTGTCAGCCGTTCGCTGTTTTCTGCTACCTGTCTGCTGTGATCCGTCCGCCGTCTGCTGTTCCCCGCCGGCCTTCGGCCATCTGCCGTCAGCCGGTGGCGGCCAGCTGGGCGAGGTAGCGCTCGGCGGCGCGGAGCTTGCGGCCGTCGGGGCCCGGGAGGTAGGCGCGCAGTTCGATGATCTCCGGGGCGATCCGGATGGCCTCCGCACGATCGGTGATCGCTCGCCAGCAGGCCTCGGCGTTGGTGGCCGCCCGCTGGGTCTCCGGGTGGTCCGGGCCCTGCGAACGCAGCAGCGTCAGCGCCACCTCGCGGTAGATGTCCGCGGCCTCGGCCGACCGGCCCGCGAGCCGGCAGACGTGCGCCCGGACCTGCCGGACCTGCAACACCGGCTCGGAGACGGCACCGTGCTCGGCGATCGCCTCCAGTTCGAGGGCGAAGGCCAGGTCGGTGGCGACGGCGTGGTCCCCCGCGTCGGCGCTACGGACGATCCGCCCGATGACCTCGCGATAGTCCGCACGGGGCTGACCGGCCGCAGTGGCCTCGCCGGCCGGGACTTCGTCAGAGGTGCCGGCCGGAGTACCGGCCGGGGCGTCGTCAGGGGCGGGCGGCGCGTCGGCGGGGACCTCGTCGGCCGTTCCTCCGCCCTGCGGCACGGCGTCGGCCGGCACCTCGTCAGCAGGTGCCGCATCGGCCGGAACGACGTCGGGGGGAACGACGTCGGCGGGCGCCCCGCCGGTCCGCACCTCGTCAGCCGACACCTCCTCGACCGACACCTCCCCGACGGGGGGCTGCTCGGCGGGCGCCTCGTCCGTCGGCACGGGCTCCACCGGGACGGCGTCCCTGGGCTCCTCCACAACCTCGGAGGCCTCGGCCTCGGGCCCCTCCACGACCTCAAGCCCCTCCACGGCCTCGGACGCCTCCTCGGCGACCTCCCCGGTCGCGTCCTCCCCCGCCTCCTCGGCCACCGGCTCCACCGGCTCCACCGGCTCCCCGACCGCCTCCACCTCAGCCTCGGCGGCCACCACGGCCTCCTCCTCCTGAGGGAGTTCGGGCTCGGTGACGGCATCGTCCGCCGGTTCCGGCCCGGACTTGAGGAGCGTGACGCCCGCCGGGGGCGCGCTGTCCTCGGGCACGGCGTCGGCCGGGGTCGGCTTGCGCAGGGTCACGCCCGGCGCCTCAGCGACCTCGCCCGCCTTCAGCAGGCTGACCGGGCGGGCCGGCCGCGGCGGGGTGGGCGGCACGCCCGGCTTGACCAGGCTGACCGGACCGCCTGCGGCCACCGGGGAACCCGCGGACCCGGCGGACCCGGCGGACCCGGCGGACGGCGCGGGTACCGCAGCCGGGGCCGGTACCGGCCGCTCGGGGACGGCGCCCCGCGGCTCCGTCGGACGCGGCAACGGCGGCACCGGGGGCGGCGGCATGTCGGAGGCCGCGGCACCGGCGGCCGGCACCGGCGGCACCTCGGCCGACGGGCCCTCGCCGCGACGGGCGGTGTTGCGGAAGACGGGGCGGTCCGGGGCGTGCGTGGCCAGGATGACCACGTCCGGCCGCAGCACCGAGTACACCTGCTGCCGCAGCTGCTCGGGCGCGAGCACCTCGCCCGCGCCGGGCCGGCCACCGTGCAGCGCCTCGATCAGCGCGCGGGTGAAGGTGCCGATCTGCTCCGGGTCCGGGCTGACCACCGCCCACAGCGGGATGCCCTCGCTGAGCGGCGAGACGGTGCCCTGCAGGTACGGCCAGGCGTTCTGGTCGGCGCTCAGGTCGGCGATGACGAGGGTCTGCCACTCGGCCGGACGGTGGCTCAGCTCGGCGGCGATGGCCTGCCAGGGCAGGCCGTCCTGCTTGGCGTCGCGCAGGGTCAGTTGGAGCTGCCCGCCGCGCTTGTCGGCGACGACGTGGCCACCCAGGTGGATCAGCAGCGGTCCGGGGTGCCGGGAGGCGGCGCGCAGGTGGGCGAGGACGGTGTGCGGGTCACCGGCCCCGGGGAGGTGGACGGCGTCCACCGCGTCCGCGGCGAGAAGCACCTGCGGCGAGACGGCGGCGAGCATCGCCGAGAGGACCGGTGCCTGGGTCGGGCCGCCACGGCCCCAGGTACGGCGGCCGGAGTTGCCGTACCCGCCCTCGATCACCAGGATCCGCCCGCGCGGCGCGGCACCGAGCCCGCCCGCCCCCGGCCCGCCCGCGGCACCCGGCGCCGCGCTCTGGACCGGGAACGGCGGCGGGGTCGCCGTGGAGGCGGCCCCGGCGGCCGGCAGCCCGGTGAGGGTCCACCCGGTGGGCGGAACGGGCGGTGCGGCCGGGGGCGCGGGCGGCGGTGTGGGCGCCTGCCCGACCGGCGGCACGCCCCCCTGCGCGCCCAACCCGGAGACCGGACCGGCACCCGGTAGGGAAGCGGCGACCGGAGCGGGAGCGGCCGGGGGCGCCGGCGGCGGCTCGTACAGCGCGGCAGGACCGGGCGGGTGCTCCTCGGTCAGGAGTCGCGGGGGCGGTACGGCGTCCCAGGGACCCGAGTCGGCTGCCGGGTCGGGACCTCCGGAAACCGCTGTCGTCTCCGCCATCTCCTGGTCACCGCCCCGCCCCGCCGCTCCCGCGGCGTCTGATGCCCTTGCCTGCATGGTGCCTGCCACCACACTCCGTGCGCGCCACCCTACGAGATCCCGGCTCACCCGTTCCAGGCCGGGTGGCCGATCGGCGCGCCGGACCACCCGCCCCGCCCGGCTAAGGTGCCGTCATGGTCGATACCGATCGTCCCTTGCTGTTCCTCGACGTGGACGGCCCCCTCATCCCCTTCGGCGATCCGCCCCGCGGCGGCTACCCCACCTACCGCAGCCCGCACGTCCCGCCCGGCACGACGCCGGGCGGGAACCCGCTGATCACCCGTGTGGACCCGGAGTTGGGGCGGCGACTGCTGGGCCTGCCGGGCGAGCCGGTGTGGGCCACCACCTGGCTGGAGGACGCCAACGAGTGCCTCGCGCCCTGGCTCGGCCTGCCCCGACTGCCCGTCGTGGACTGGCCGGTGGACGACCCGGATGCCACGGGAGAGCCGGACGGCGTGCACTGGAAGACCCGTGCGCTGGTCGAATGGGCCGCCGGACGGCCGTTCGCCTGGGTGGACGACGAGATCACCGAGGCCGACCGCCGCTGGACCGCCGCCCACTCCCCCACCCGTACCCTGCTTCACCGGGTGGACCCCCGACGCGGGCTCACCGAGGCGGACTTCACCGCCCTGGACACCTGGCTGCGGACGGCCTGACCAGCCGCCGGTCCCCGCCGCCCGGCGGCCGCCCGATGCGCCGACGACATCCGTACGGGATTCCCACACGGCCGTCACATTCACCGTCGGCCCGTCAACCCGACTGCCCGGCCACCCCTGTGGGAGTGGCCGGGCGGTCGGCGGTCCGTGTCAGGAACCCGCGAGCAGGTCCCGCAGCAGGGCGACGGTGTCGGCGTCCAGGTCCCGGCCGGTACGGCGGCTGAGCGCGTCCAAGCGGTTGACGGCACGCAGGAGTTGGTCCCGGGCGCCGGCCGAGGCGTAGGCGTAGAAGAGGTCCCGGTGCAGCAGTTCGACGTCCGGCGCGACGGCGAGGCCGCGGAAGACGGCGGCCTCGGCGCTGCGGTGGTCGCCGTACTGCAGGCGGCGGGCGGCCAGTTCGTGGGCCGTGTCGACGATCGCCGCGATCATGTCCTGCCGCTCGGCCTCGGCCCAGCCGTACGAGGCCGGCGGGGCCTCCGCGAACGGTGCGCCGCGGACCAGGGCCAGCGCATGGGCGAGGGCCGCGTCGGCAGTGGCACTGGTACTGCGCATGCCGCGCCGGTACAGGCTGCGGAACTCGTCCCAGTCGCAGGTGACCGCCGGAGCGAAGGAGTAGCCCTCGGTGCCCTCAGTGGGCAGGAAGGCGCGCCCCTCCGGCGAGGTACCGAACCAGGCGGCCAGGTCCGCGAGTTTGGCCGGCAGCGGGCTCTTGGCGTCGGCCGCGGTGGGGTGCGGGTCGAGGTGCGCCGCACCGGGGTGCAGGTCGTGGTCGAGCGCGTGGTGGTCGGAACCCGGGCGCAGTGCCAGGTAGACGGCCAGCTCGGTGAGCCGTGGCAGTGCGCCGGGTGAGGCGGTGCCGAGGACTCCCGCGACGTCCACCGGGCCGAGCAGCCGGATCCGAGGGGCGTTGCGGGGGGCGTGCGCCTCCGGGGAGCGGAGGATCGCGAGCAGGTCGTCGCTGTCGCTGCGGCCTGGCGCGGTCCGGGCGACCGGGGCGACGGCTGCGGGGCCGGGTTCGAGCGCGGCGGGGCCGGGCTCGACGACGGGCTCGGATTCCTCCGCGCCGATGGCATCCGCGGTGTCGACGGTCTCCGCGGTCCCGACCGGCCCGCTCCCGACGGCGGCGGCGGGTTCGGGAGCGGGCTCCGGAGCGGGCTCGGCCGACGGGGACGGACCCTCGACCGTCTTCGAGACGGTCGGCTCCGCCTCGGCCGGCCCCGCCACGACGGGCTGCGGTGCGACGGGCTGCGGCACGACCGGCTGAACGGCGAGCACGACCGTCGCCGTGGACTCCGAGGAGCTGTCCCCCGGCTCGGCCGCTCCCTCGCCCTCCGGCAGGCCGGGCCGCCGCAGGTCCCGGGTGGTCTCGTCGGCGGCCGCCTGCCGCCCCTGTCCGTTGACGACGAACCGTGCCGGACCGGCCGGAACCGGTAGGACGGCAGGAGCCGGAGCAGGAGCAGGCGTCACCGGATCGGTGCCCGCGAACGGGCTGGCCCCGGTGCCGATGACCCGGGCGAGCAACCGGGGGCCGGCGGCCGCGTCCGCGCCCTCCTCCGCCGCACCTGTCGAAGCCCCTCCGACCGAAGCCCCGCCGACCGAAGCCCCGCCCGCCAGGGCCCCACCGGCCGAAGCCCCGGCGACCGAAGCCCCGGCGACCGAGGCCCCGACGGCGGCCAGTACCGGTACGGCAGCGGGCAGTTCGGTGGTGTCGGCGTCCTCCGGCCCGTCCAGGGTCCAGGCCGGGGCCGGGTGCTGGGTGGTGTCGTCGGCGACCCGGAGCAGCTCGGCGACCTGGTCGTACTGCTGCCCGCTCAACCGTTGCAGCTCGACCGTGAGGTGCAGGCCCGGGATCGCGGCCGGCCCGGAGGTCGGCAGGGTCCAGCGGGCGACCGGTCCGGTGCCCCGCTCCGGGGCGCGGGTGATGACGGCGACGCAGGTGCGCGGACGGGCGTCGAGCAGGCGCCCGAGCTCGGCCGGGATGTCCCCACCGGGCTGGTGGGCGCAGAGCACGATCTCGGGCGTCCAGGACTCGTCGGCCTGGCCCCGGCTGCGGGCCTCGCGCGGGCTGGTGGCCTCGGCGGCGACCAGGGTGGCGCGGGCCTTGGCGGTGCGCGGGCCGAGGGCGGCGAGCGCGGCCTCCAGGGTGGGGTGGCGGTGCACGCGTTCGGCGGCCGGGCCGCTGATCGGCACCTCCTCGGCGAGGTCCACCAGGTGCAGGTGGAGCCGGTCGGCGAGCGGGCTGTGGGCCAGTTCGATGGCGAGGGTGCGCAGCACGTCGCGGGCGTCGTCCGGGTGGCCGGACAGGTGGAGCAGCCGGACGGCCTCCAGGTCGGCGAGGACCACCGAGCCGTCCGGCGAGGTGCCGAGGGTGACCAGCGCGGGGTACGGCGCGGCGGTCTTCCGGGCCTGGCCGGGGCTGAGCAGGTCTCCCGAGTCGGCGCCGCACCACCACACGTTGGCGGCGTGCGCGGCGCGGAACGGCGCGATCGGGGTGGCCGGGCCGGACAGGTGCAGCTCGATCGTCTGGCCCTGGGTGATCCGGGCGGCGACGATGGCGGGCAGCCGCTTGCCGCCGCGCACCGTGTTGCGGGCCAGGGTGCGCAGGGCGCGGTCCAGCAGTTCCAGTCCGGCCTGGTCCTGCCGGGCCAACAGCTCGTTCTCGAAGGCGGCGGCCTCGGCCTCGGGCATCGCGATGCGGTGCCGGGGGCGGCGGGCGCGCTGCTGGGTGCCGCGCTTGTGGGCGACGGCGCCGACCATGATGGCGGCGAGCAGGACGCCGACGGTGGAGGCCGAGAGGGCGACGGTGTAGTCGTCGCTGGGGGCCGGATCGGCGTGCGCGGCGGGGGCGGGCGCATGGGTCGGCGCGTGCGTGGGCGCGGGCACCGGGGCCGACTGCGGCGCGCCCTGCGAGGGCGCGCCCGGCGCCGGGGTCTGTGCCGGAGCCTGGTCGGCGGGTGCCGGAGCGGGGGCGGGAGCCGGAGCCTGATCGGCCCCCGCCCCCGGCACCGTGAGCACCATCCCCGGCACCACCACGTCCGGGTCCGTCAGCTGCTCTCCGTCCGGGGCCTGGGCCCCCTTGTTCGCCTCGAACAGCTTCGGCCACTGCTCCCCGTCCCCCAGCTCCCGCTGGGCGATGGCCGACAGGCTCTCCCCGGCCTGGACGGTGACGGTCCGCTGAGCGCCGGAACCGCCCGCACCACCGGGCCCTCCGGCCTCCGTGCCGGACTGCGGAACGTTCTGCGGCGTCCCCTGCGGCGTGCCCTGTGCCGCGTCCCCGGAGGGAGCCGGGGCGGGATCCGGCGCCGGTGTCCTCGCCTCGTCCGGCTTGGCGTCCGCCGGCATCAGCAGCTCCCAGCCGGGCTGGATCGGCCGGTCGGCGTCGAAGCGGATGCCCGAATCGCCCATCACCCGGCCGTCGTTGAGCTTGGCGATCTCCACCCATCGTTCCCCCGAGCCCAGTTGGCGCTCGGCGATGGACCACAGGCTGTCGGCCGGCCGGGCGTCGCGCACCGTGTACGTGGTCTGCTGCTCGGCGGCCGGGGTCAGGGCCGGCGCGGCCTGTGCGGCGGTCAGTGCGGCGCGCTGCACGCCCGGCGTCAACTGCGCCTGGACGACCGGGCCGTGGGTCAGTTCGGGGACGGCGGCGAAGGCCGAGCCGGCCACCGGCAGCAGCGCGAGCACCGAGCCCACCAGTCCGGCCGCGAGCCGCTGGCTCCAGCCGAAGGCGGGAATGCGGCGGGCGATCCGGCCGCGCAGCTGGGCGGGAATCTCCAGCAGGACGGACAGCGCGAAGCAGGCCCAGGCCAGCCAGCCGACCACCACCAGTGCCCACAGGAACAGCCGTCCGTCGTCCGGACTGGTGAGCGCCTCGCCCACCCCGCCCGAGGCGACCTCGCCCATCCCGGCGACCGCTTCGGTGCCGTACAGCAGCAGCGCGGGGACGCCGAACAGCAGGGCGAGCAGGGTGACCAGCGCGCCGAGCGCGGTGATCACGGCGCGTCCGCGCCCGCGGGGTGGTCGGGGCGCCGGGGCGGTGGGCCTTCGGGCACCCCCGGCTCGATGGGAGGTCCCGGCCCGGCCGGTACGGGCCTGGGCGGTACGGGCCTGGTCCTTGGCACGTGGCGCGGCCATCAGTCGGTCTCCGCTTTCTCGACTCCGTGGACGAGGGTCGCACTGCCCTTGCCCGTTACCTTCCGTTCCCCGAGGGCGCCCAGCAGGACCGGACGGTAGTCGGCCCGCACCGTGACGGTGACGACCCTGCCGTCACCGGAGAACTCGATGTCGCCCGCCCGCAGGCCGTACAGGCCCAGGTAGGCATCGGCGGCGTCCCGGACGTACTTCTCCTGGACCTTGAAGCCCTTGCCCTGCAGGACGGCCGCCTGGTCGAGCTGCTGGCCGCCGACCCGCGCGGCCTCCAGGGCGTAGGCGTCGGTCCGTTCGGCGACCCGCAGCCGGCCGCCGGCGTCGATCACCAGGGCGATGACGAGCACGACGTAGGCCGCGCAGATCGCCACGAAGAGGGCCACGGCGCCCCGGTCGGACCGGCGCGCCGGCAGCCGTCGCCGCAGACGGCTCACCACTTCCGTCCCCTCCCCCCACGTCGCACGCTGTTCTCCCCACCGGCCCCCACCGGGCGCCACTCGGTACCGCTGTGTCATCCCCCGGGCGCTCTCCGCTTGCGTCTCCCCCGCACGGGCCGTCTCCAATCCCCCGTCTTCCCGGTGACGGCGCCGTGCGCCGTCACGTGCCCCGGTAACGGTCCACCACCGAGGTGAACTCGCCGACGAGGTGCTTCGTCACGGGCACCCCGGACGGTCCGCCGAGCAGGTCGGCCAGTTCCACGTCGCAGACCACCGTGACGGTGACGGTCGTGACCGGTCCACCCGGCAGGTTCAGCTCCCCCTTGCCGACCCGCACGTCCCCATCGCGGCAGGACACGCCCTGCTGGCGCAGCGTCGCGAGGGCGGAGTCCCTGGCCGGCTGGTCCATCCCGTCCACGCTGCGCTGCAGGGAGGCGGTCCGGGCCCCGGCCCGGGCGGCGGCCTCCACGGTGCCGGCCGTGGTCTGCACCCGCCCGGCGGCGATGGCCACCAGGACCAGTCCGACCACCCCCGGCACGACGATCGCCGCCTCGATCGCGATCCCGCCCCGGTCCCGCCGGCGCGGCCGCACCCGAAGCCGCTGCCGCCAGTGGCCCGGTGCCCGCGGCGCGCCCCTCACGGCTTCACCACCGGCGGTACGAAGCGCTCGCGCGGCGCCTCGGCGAACTGGGTGACGGCGGCCTTGAGCCCGGGTATCAGCAGTGGCGGGCTCAGCTGCACGGTGACCCGGATGGTCTCCGCCGTGCTGCCGTCGGTCCGCACCGTGTACTCGTGCACGCCCTGCCGGTCGAGGAAGTCGCGGGCCTGCCGCTGGGCCGCCTCGTTCTTCTCGCCGTCCGTCGCGCTGCCCTGCACCCGTCCGGCGTCCACGCCCTCGCGGGCGGCGGTGAGCGCGACCTGCCGGTCGTACCACCACAGCGCGGCCTGGACGACGAGCAGCAGGAGCAGCAGGACGACCGGGAAGACGATGGCGAGGCTCACGCTCATCGACCCCCGGTCGCCCCTGCGGCGGAGAGCAGGACGCATCACTTGGTGGCGCCGCCCGCGCCCGCGCCGCCCGGCATGTTCGGGTCCTGCTCGACCTTCTGGACGACCTTGTCCTTCAACAGGTAGAGAGCGGTCGCCACGGCACCCGCGACGAAGACCAACGCGATGATGGCGAGGGCGAGTTCGATGCTGATCGCGCCGCGGTCGCCGCGCGCGCGGGCGGCCCGCAGCCGGCCGAGCCGCAGGGTGAACAGCAGCAGTGCGAACTGGACCGGTAGCAGGACGGGGCGCAGCGCCCGTCCTGCCAGCTGGGCGAGTCGTACGGTCATCTGGTTCTCCCGGGGGTGTGGCGGTGTGGTCTGGTGGTGGTGCCGGCTGCTCTGATACGGCTGGTGATGCTTGCGGAGGCTGGACAGGGACCGGAAGAGGTCCGGGAGCGCGGTCAGTTGAGCATCTGGTGCAGGGCGGGGAAGACGATCAGGACGGTCATCAGCAGGGTCAGTGCGGCCCCGGGCGCGACCATCCGCTCGCTGTCGGCGTTCGCGCGGGCGAGGTCCTCGGCGAGCAGTTCCCCGCGCAGGCCCTTGGCGCGGGCCCGTAGGGTGTCGTACACGGCGGCTCCGTCGGTGCCGGACAGCCGCATGATGTCGGCCACGTCCTGGAGCGGGCTGAGGCCCAACTCCTCGGCCAAGGCGTCGAGTCCGGCCCACGGCGGGAGCCGGTCGGTGGCCGCGCGCTCCAGGGCGTCGCGGATCCGCAGGAACACCGCGCCCTGCCCGACCGAGGCGGCCCGGCGCAGCGCCTCGGCGGGGCCGCAGTCGGCGGCCCGCTCCATCGCGACGAGTTCCAGGTAGGCGGCGATGCCGTGCAGGTACTCGGTGCGCGCCTCCTTGGCCTCACCGCGCACGATGGCGTCCGGGACGAACCAGAGCAGTCCGGCCAGCAGCGGCCCGGCGACCAGCGGCAGCGCGAACGGCAGGCCCACGTCCATCAGCACGGCCATCGCACCCAGGTAGGCGGGCAGCATCAGGCCGAGCGCGGCGAACAGCAGCTTGTGCACCATGAACCGGGCCGGGGTGCGGCCGATCAGGGCGAGTTCGCGGCGCGGGACCGAGACCCCGCGCAGGTGGACGGACCGCTCGCCGATCCGGTCGTACCAGCGGGGCCGCTCGTCCGGGTCCTGCTCGCGGTCGGCGGGGGTGGCGTGCAGCCGGTCCAGCGCCTGGCGCAGGTCCGGTGGCGCGGGCCGCAGTTCGGCGACCAGGAGGGCGAGGCCGCCGGCCGCGACGGCGCCGGCCAGCACGGACCAGGGGGAGATCATCGGACCTCCCCGAGCTGCTCGGCCGGCTCCGGCCCGGTCGCCGGTGCGGCGGACCGCCGCCCGCTCCTGCTGCGCCGGTCCGGCGTCAGCAGCCGGGGCACCGGCGGGTGGGAGGCCAGCGCCCTCATCCAGGCGATGATCGCCACGAAGAGTGCGGCGACCACGGCGAGCACCACCTGGCCGAGGAAGGTCCCGTACGGCCGGGTGTACTCGGTGTTGAAGGAGCCGACCGTGACGACCAGCACGATGATGCCGACCAGCCAGCGGATGGTGGTCCGGTGCTTGGCCCGGTCGGCCTCGATGGCGCGGCGCTGGCGGACCTCCTCGCGCACCGAGTCGGCCATGTCGGAGAGCGTGCGGGCCAGGCCGGGGCCGCTGTCCCCGGCGCGCAGCACGAGCGCGGCGAGCACCTTGTCGGCGGTGGCGTCGGCGAGGCTGTCGGCGAAGGCGCGCAGCGCCTCCTCGGGCCGCCAGCGGGCCTGCAGCCGGGCGGCCAGTTCGCCGATCTCGTCCTCCAGGGCGGCCGGGGCCGTGCGGCGGCTGGTGACGATGGCCTGGTTGAGGCCGACGCCGAGCAGCAGCACGTCGGCGATCCGCTGGGTCCACTCGGAGAGCGCCTCCAGCCGCTCGATCCGATGGGTGTCCGGGCGGGTGGTGTCGAACAGCCAGGGCAGACCGAAGACGGCCAGCGGCACCAGCAGTGCGGTCAGCGGGATGCCGGTGAACAGCCAGGCCAGCGGCGCGCCGACGAGCGCGAGCGGCAGCTGGACCCGGCGCAGCCGCACCATCCGGTGCGCGGCCGTCCCGGGGGCGCCGTACCAGAACACGTGGACCCGGCCGGCCAGCGGGTTGGCCGCCCGCGCGGCCCCGTCCTCGTCGCCGGGTTCGCTGCCGCGGGCCCAGGCCACCAGGGCCACCAGGCCGCCCGTGACCGCCAGCCCGCAGAGGGCGAAGAGCAGCATCACCGCGCGCCACCGCCGATCCGCAGCTGGAGCGGGGTGGTCCAACTCCCGTACCGGGAGCCGAGCAGCGAGGCGTCGAAGCCGGCCCGGCGCAGGTCGTCCAGGCACTGCGGCGGGGTGTGCGGGACGGCCCGCGGCTCGCCGAGGTCCGGCCGGGGGCCGAAGACGGTGTTCAGCGCGGGGCGGCCGCTCTCCCCGAGGCCGGTGACCTCCAGGACGTGGGAGACGAAACGGTGTCGGCGGCCGCCGACGGCGGTCTCGTCGACCATGGTGACGTGCACGATGAGGTCCAGGGCGTTGGCGGTGAGCCGGTAGGCGAGCGAGTCGGTCATGTGAGAGCCGTACTCCAGGCAGAGTTCGGCGATGCGGTCGACAACCATGTGCGGGCCGCGGGCGTGCAGGGTGCACATCGAGCCACCCTCGCCGTTGGTCATCACCCGCAGCATCGGGACGACCTCGCCGGAGCGTACCTCCCCGACGATGATCCGGGAGAGTGTCATGCGCAGCGCGGCCGGGATGAGGTCGCCGATGGTCAACTCCCCGGCCAGGCGCCCCTCGACGCGCTCGCCGTTGCCCTCGCGGGCCTCCATCGGGACGACCTGGCGCAGGTGGCCGAGGGTGTGCAGCCAGAGCTCGAACTCCGACTCCAGGGTGCCGATCCGCTCGTCCGGCGGGATCTCGGCGGCCATCGCGCGCAGCAGGCTGGTCTTGCCGACGCCCTGGGTTCCGGTGATCATCACGTTCTTCCGGGCCCGGATCGCGGCGGCCAGGAAGGCGGCCAAGGTGGCGTCCAGGGTGCCGAGTTCGACCATCTCGGGCAGCGTCGCGGAGGCCACCCGGTGGCGCCGGATCGCCACGTACGGGCGGGGCGTCACCTCGGTGAGCGCCTGGAGGCGCATGCCGCCCTCCAGCCGCAGCGCGAGGGTCGGGCTGGCGGTGGACAGGCTGCGCTCGCCACCGCCGTGCTGGCGGGCCAGGTCCTGGAGCAGTTCGATGAGTTCGGCGTCGCTGTCGGCCACCGGCGGTACCTGGCGCAGGGGTTGGTGCACCTTGGAGACCCAGACGTCGTCGCAGCCGTTGATCAGGATGTTCTCGATCTCCGGGTCGTCGAGGTAGGGCTGGAGCCGGCCGGCCCGGAACAGCAGGTCGAAGACGGCCTCGGCAAGGGCGCGGTCCTGCTCCCGGGTGGGCGGGATGCCGTGGGTCTGCGCGTAGGCGTCGGACCACCGGGCGACGGTCTCCTCGATCAGCGCCCGGCCGCGCTGGCGGCGGGTGGCGCGGTCCGGCTCGGAGCCGGAGGTGGCGGTCAACCGGGTGATCTGCTGGTGCAGTTCGGCCGCGACCTGGCGCTTGAGCTCGCGGGCGACCTGCGGGTCGACGGCGGGCCGGGTGGCGGCGCCGCGCAGGTCCAGCGAGGGCAGCTGGGAGGGCACGGCGGTGGGCCCCGCCGCGCCGGGCGGGACGGGCTGCGGCGTGACGGGCTGCGGCGCGACGGGCTGCGGCGCGACGGGCTGCGGCGCGACCGGGCCGGGCTGGTAGCCGTGCGGCGGGGCGACCGGGCCGGGCGTGGGCGTCGGCGCGGACACCGGCGCGGTCCAGGGCAGTGCGGCCGGATCGGAGGCGGGACGCCGGTGCAGGGGGCTACCGCGCACGGAGCACCTCCCCGGGGTTGTGCGGGTACGGCCCGTTCAGGTCGTCCTGCCGCACCGTCACGAGCGGCTGCTGGAGCGGGTACCGGTCGTCCGGCTCGCCGTGCGGGGCGGACTGGACGTGTGCCGGGAACGGCGCCGGCGCGGCCGGCTGCGGCGCCAGCCCGGCCAGCGGCGCCACCGGGCCGGTGGTGATCACCGGCGGGACGGGCTGCGGCGGGGTGTACGAGGGCTGCTCGCCCTCGGTCGGCCCGTAGCCGGACCGGCCGTGCCCGGACTGGCCGTGGGCCGCCGAGCCGTACCCGCCCTGCGTGTACGGGGCCTGCCCGTGGCCGCCCGGTCCGCAACCCGGCTGGCCGTACCCCGGCTGCCCGCCCGGCCCGTACGCCGGCTGCCCGTACGGGCTCGGCGTGGGCGCGGACCCGGCCGCAGGCGCGGGCGTCGACGGCTGCGGCGCCATCGGCCCGGGCGGGGTCGGTATCGGCGGGGCCGGCACCGGAGCCGTCGGGATCGGAACCGTCGGGATCGGAGCCGCCGGTAGTGGAGGCGTCGGCACGGCCGCCGTGACCGGAGCCGCCGCCCGGCCGCCCGCCGTCAGCTGGGCCGGCGCCGCACCCGGTGCGAGCCGCTGACGCCGACGGTGGATCAGCAGCTGCACCTCGTCCGCGGCCGACCGCGCCGTCCGCATCAGCTCCGAGCGGATGAACCGCCGGTCGGTGGTGTCCCCGCCGTCGGAGAGCACCTTCGCCGTCCGGGTGGCGTGCGGCAGCACCCCGAGCACCGGCAGCCCCAGCTCGCGGGACACCTCCGCCCGCGCGTACGGCCCCTCGGCCACCAGCAGAAGTCCGAGCGCGTCCGCCCCGGTACCGGCGGCGGCCAGGTCCTCGGCCAGGGCGGCGAGCCGGGGCCGGACCGAGCTCAGCCCGCGCAGCGTGGTGCGCACCGTCGCCACCACCACGTCGGCGCGGCGGGCCAGCACCGCGCTGTGGCCGGTGGCGCCGGAGCGGCCGAGGTCCACGATGACGTCGTAGCCCTGCTGTTCCACGCCGTGCAGCAGTTCGGCGAGCGGCTCCCAGGTGTAGGCGAGGCCGGGCGCCTGGGTGGGGTCGGTCAGCCCAGGCAGCAGCAGCCGTTCGGCGTTGCCCTCGGGCGAGAGGTCGATCAGCTGCTCCCAGATGGTCTGCGCGAGCAGCCCGCGCCGGTCGGCGACGGCCAGGTTGCGCAGCCCGTACACCGCCTCGACCCGGCCCTCCAGGGCTCCGGCGAGCACCGCGCCGCCGTCCGGGTCGGCCTCGACCAGCACGATCCGCCGGCCGGGCGGCAGCGGCCAGGACAGCAGCAGTGCCAGGGCGGTGGTGGTCGCTCCCGGTGCGCCCGGGCCGCCGACCACCGCGATCACGGCCATCAGGCGCCGCCCGTCGCGCCCGGGGTCCCGGGCGCGGCACCGCCGGGGGTGGCGGCGCCCGGAGTGGTGGCCCCGGGCGTGGTGGCCCCGGGCGTGGTGGCCCCGGGCGTGGTGGCCCCGGGCGTGGTGGCGGCCGAGGGCGCACCGCTCGGCGCCGGGCCCGGTCCGGTGCCTCCGGGGCCGCCCGCCGCCGCACCGCGCGGTGCGAGCAGCACCTGGATCCGACCGCTCGCCACCCACTGCGCCAGTCGGGGCCCGTCCGCGGTGCCGACCGCCACGTCGATCACCTGGCTGCCGTCGGTGTCGACCCGGCCGACGGTGATCACCGTGGCGGGCAGCGAGTCGGCCCGGCCGTTGTCGGGGGTGAAGACGACGACCAGCTGCACGCCTGGCTGGAGCCGGCTGGCGGGCAGTTGGCTGCGTTTGGCCGACACCCCGACCACGATCTGCCCGGGCTGCACCGACAGGCCCTGCGCGAGGTCGGAACCGGTGAGCATCGCGCCGCGCTTGAGGTCGGTGGCGGCTCGCATGCCGACCGCCTTCGCCCGGTCCTGGGCCGACACCGGGCGCAGCGCCGGGTCCCCCGCGATGCGGGCGACCACCAGGTCGTCCTCGGTGATCACCTGCCCCCACGGCACGTCCCGGGCCAGCGCCAGCACCGCGACCCGCTGGCCGGTGCTGTTGTAGAGGACGGCCCCGCCCAGCCCGCCGGCCGCGATCAGTGCCACCGCCATCGCCAGCACCGCCGGGCGCCGCCGCCGCGCCCGCATGGTCCGCCCGGGCGCGTGCGGCACCGCCCGCCCATGGCCCTTGCCCGGGCCGCCCTGCTCCGGCTGCTCCGGGAGCGTCGCGGACGCCGCGGTGCCCGCGGAGGTGCCGGATCCCGGCGTCACGAACGTACGGTTGTCCACCGGGTTCCGCCCTTCCCTCGTTCGTCTCTGGCTCGTCTGGCTGGTCAGTGTGCGAATCGCCGCGCGGGCGGGATCGGTCGAGCTCGATCAGGTGAGCCCGATCAGTTGAGCACCTGCATCTCGGCGACCTTGAGGTCGAAGGGCTTGCTGCTCTGGTTGATGCCCGGGATCGTGAACTTCCGCGGGTTCGACCCGCCGGTGACCACGACGGTGGCCTCCCAGCGCATCGTCACCGTGGCGCTGAAGACGCCGTTCTTCTCGCCGGCCGAGCTGGTCCTGAACTCGTAGCCGCAGTCCGGTGACTTCGCGTCGCCGTACTTGGGGTCGTACGGCGTGCCGGGTGTGGTGCAGGAGGTCTGGAGGTGGTCGCCGAAGCTCCAGTCCGCCTTCACCAGCCGGGGTGTGACGGTGACCGAGATGCCCGCGACTGCCGCGCTGCCCGGCGCGGGCAGTGCGGCGTCGTCCGCCCAGAGCCAGACCGGGGCGTTGACCACCGCCGTGTTCTGGGGCGCGGCCCGGCCCACCGGTGGCCTGAAGCGGACCCGGTCGTAGGCGGCCTGGATGGCCGTGGCCTCCGCGTTGACGTTCTGCCCGTCCGGCGCGGTGGGTTCGAAGACGATCTCGGCGCCGCCCATGCCCCCGTCGGTCTGCGGGCAGACCTTCGTGTAGAGCGCGCCGTCCTTCGGGTCGTGGCCGTCCCACTGCGGGTCGCCCGCGGGCGGCGGGGCGTCCAGCGGCCGGAAGTAGCAGCCCTTGTCGCTGCTGAACCAGCCCAGCTGGGGGTCGTGGCAGGCCCATGCGACGTCGTGGTAGCTGCACAACTGCGGCCCGGTGTCGGAGCCGCCGCCACCGCCGGGATTGGAACCGCCGGGCCCGGGGGTCTTTCCGCCGGAATGGGCGTCCACGCAGATCACGTTCGTGGTGCACTGCTCGGCCCCGCCGCTGGGCGGTTCGTCCGCGGTCGCGCTCACCGCCGAGGACAGCAGCAACCCGGCCGACATCGACGCGGCGACTGCGATTCGCCGGGCCGGTTTCCGCGCGTTCAGCATGTCCGGTCCACCTCCCGCTTGAAGTCGTAGATCAACCAATGCGCTTGGAACCAGCGCAGGGACGCGGTTCCGATGTACCGGTACAGGCGTGATCCGGGATCCCTGGCGGCCCCGGTGACGGCATCGACGCGGTGCCAGCCCGACAGGTCGACGCAGTCCTCGATCACGGCGGTTTGCGGATCGGCTTTCAGATCAATGGCCTTGACCACCGCGGAATTGCGCGGCGTTCCGGCCATCACCACTTTCGCGTCGCGCAGTTGCCGGAGGCTGACCAGGCTGTCGGACAGTGCACGCCCGGAGGAGTACTGCTCCAGTCCGTAACCGTCCGAATCCGACCGCCCGAAGACCTCGGCCTGAGCCTGCCACCAGTCCTGATACGCCTTCAGGGCCAGTCGCCCCATGGCCCCTTCCGGACCGCTGGTCGGCGCGATCGAGCCGTTTACCGAACCACTCGAAGGAGTTAGCGGGTTCACTCCCGCGACGGTGGGCGCAGCCGACCCGATGCGATCGACGGAACCGCCCGCACCTCCGCTCGCACAAGCACCGAGCAGCAACACCAGAACCGCCCCACCGACCCCAACCGCCCCAGGGCGCAACACATTTCCGCGCTGCCGCATGGCCCCACCTCGTTGCGACCGACCCGATCCGTGATCCACGGCCGCCAGGAGAATTCCGCCGTCCCGCCGGTGTTTCCGCTGGGGATCGATTCTTCGCCAACCCACCCCATCACGGCAACACCTCAGGCCCCCTGACCTTACGCGGAAGGCGGTTCCGTCGGGGCACTTTCCCGCCACAGAACGGCCAACAGTTCTTCGGAAAGCGACAATCCGGCCAATGCGCCCCGAACCGCGGCCCGATTGCGCATCAGGAGACGCCCGGCGTACGGCGGAACGAGCAGGCGCGCGCCAGGCGCACCCGAACTACCGACCGGTTCTCCACCGTCCGTCAGCGCGGCCACGGCCGGCTGGAGATCGAGCGGGGCGACGGCCGCGGGGGCACCCGGGACGCCCTGGCGCAGGACGGTGGTCAGGGCCCGGCTGAACGAGCCCTCCCCGCCCGGCCGGACGGCGTCCCGGCCGCGTCTGCCCGGTGTGTAGCGGCTACCCGGGGCGTAGCGGCCGATCCGGCCCCACAGCGGGACCCTCGAATAGCTCAGCAGTTCGCCCGCGCCGTCCTCGCCGCGCTCCAGCGCCGCCCAGGTGTCCCGGTCGACCACCGCGTCGACCAGCAGCAGCGCCTCCTCCTGGTCCCCGTGCACCATCGCACTGACCACCCAGTCCCAGGCCAGGCCCCGGCGGTAGGCGTTGTCGGCGGTGCTGCCGGCGGTGACCAGGGCGAGCCGTCGCCCCCGCGGGTCCGCCACCAACTGGCCGACCAGGCAGACCAGCAGCCAGCGGCCCGGGTGCTGGGCGGCGTCCCGGACGGCGGTGAGCATCGCATTGGCGTCCGCATCCGGCGGCACCGTGGTGAGCCGGCAGCCGGCCGCACCGGTGTCGAAGAACATCCCGGGCAGCACGTCGGCGAGCAGCCGGGCGCCGTCCGGCGCGAGCGCCGCACCCCCGAAGGCCCGGTCGGGCCCGCCGTCCGCCCCGATCACCACCAGATCGACCCCGCCCGCCATCCGGCCGCCCCCCTCCTCCACCGTTCCTCCACCGCCGGGCAGGCTACCGCCCCGGACGGCCGCCGACGGGGCTCCCGTCCCGTCCGCTCAGGGACCATGGGCCCTATCGACGCGCGCACCGACCGTGGACGATCGGATGCATGGAGCGTGAGGACCATGTGGAGACCCTGAGCGAGGCCGAGTGCCTGCGGCTGCTCAGCACCGTGCCCGTCGGGCGCGTGGTGTACACCGAGCACGCGCTGCCGGCCGTCCTGCCGGTCTCCTTCGAGGTCCTGGACGGGCGGCTGGTGCTCGCCGTGCGCCGGGGAAGTGCCACAGCGCGCGGGCTTGACGGCACGGTGGTGGCCTTCCAGGCGGATCTGCTGGACCCGGTCACCCGCACCGGGTGGAGCGTACTGGTCCACGGACGGGCCGACGTGGTGAGCAACCCCGAGCAGGTCCGACGGGTGCTGCGCTCCGGCCTGCGGCCCTGGGTGGCCGATCCGGAACCGCTGTTCGTCGCACTGGTCCCGGAACTGGTCAGCGGCCGCCGGCTGTTCCCGACCTGGCCGGGCGCCCCGGGCCGCCAGTCGCGACAGCCGATGAGCGCCGAGCCCGTGAGCACCGGGCCAGTGAGCACCGGGCCCGTGAACACCGGTTTTCCGTTCGGCTCCTGACAGATACCGGGGGGTAGGCATACGCTTCCGGCGTCCTGATCCCTCCCCGGGCCCGTCCCCCACCAGGAGCGCACCGTGACGACCTTCGCCTCCCTCGCCGAGCTGACCGCCGCCGTCGGCACCGAGCTGGGCACCAGCCAGTGGCACACCATCGAGCAGCGGCAGATCGACCTGTTCGCCGAGGCGACCGGTGACCACCAGTGGATCCACGTGGACCCGGAGCGGGCCAAGGAGAGCCAGTTCGGCTCGACCATCGCGCACGGCTACCTGACCCAGTCGATGATCCCGGTGCTGGCGAAGGAGTGCTACGCCGTCGAGGGCGTGCGGATGGCGCTGAACTACGGCTCCGACAAGGTGCGTTTCCCGGCGCCGGTGCCGGTGGGCACGGCGATCCGGGCCACCGCCGAGCTGCTCTCGGCCACCGAGGTGCCGGGCGGGGTCCAGGCGGTGGTGCGGTTCACCGTGACCAGCGAGCAGAGCACCAAGCCGCACTGCGTCGCGGAGACGATCACCCGCTTCTACGCCTGACGGAGAGCGGGCCGGCCGGGCGTTCGAGCCCGGGGCGGGCAGGCGTTCGAGCCCGGGCCGAGCGGGCCCCGGGCAGCGGCCGGCGCCGCCCTCCCGGGTACGCCGATTGGACCGCGCCGGGCTCTCCACCAGGTCCGGACGGCCCACGGCGAGTAACCTCCGACGAGATGGTTGTCGTATCGCAGCACCCCTAACCACTGCTGCGCTTCGCGCCCCGGCACGCCCGGTAGCCGTGACCGTCCCTGGAGGAGCCGTGCCCCGCCCCGCCCCGTGGTTCTCCCGCCTCGCCGGCCTGTCCTCGCAGTTGGTCCCGCCGTCCGCCGGCCCTGCCGCCGAGCGCGCCGTCCCGGGGCTGGCCGGACTGCCCCGGGCCGCGTGGCACCGGGTCCGGACCGACGCCTTCGGCGCCGAGCCCCGGGGCGAGCGGCTGGCCCGCATCC
This sequence comes from Kitasatospora sp. NPDC057542, assembly GCF_042801945.1. Taxonomy (NCBI): domain Bacteria; kingdom Bacillati; phylum Actinomycetota; class Actinomycetes; order Kitasatosporales; family Streptomycetaceae; genus Kitasatospora; species Kitasatospora sp. NPDC057542. The sequence goes on along the minus strand of NZ_JBHVFE010000002.1, from coordinate 1,113 downwards.
GCCGCTCCCCGCAGTTCGCCGACGGCGCCTTCCGCAACCCGGTACCGACCCGCCGTCTGGTGTACGAGCGCAGCCCGCTGGAGATCACCCGCGCCCAGCTGACCGGCGACAAGACCCGCCGGACACCGACCGCCGCCGTGCCGGTGCACCGACTGCTCCCGGTCGACCTGGCCGCGCCGCCGGAGTCCGGGCTGCGGCTGACCTGGCTGGGGCACGCCACCGTGCTGGCCGAGATCGACGGACGGCGGGTGCTGATCGACCCGGTCTGGGGCGAACGCTGCTCCCCCTTCTCCTGGACCGGGCCCAAGCGACTGCACCCGGTGCCGCTGCCGCTGTCCGAACTCGCTCCGGTGGACGTGGTCGTGATCTCCCACGACCACTACGACCACCTCGACATGGGCACCGTCCGGACGCTGACCGGGACGGACGCGGTGTTCGCCGTCCCGCTCGGAGTCGGGGCGCACCTGGAGCACTGGGGCGTACCGGCCGAGCGGATCGTCGAACTGGACTGGTGGGAGTCGGCCGAGGTCGCCGGGCTGACCCTGACCGCCACACCGGCCCGCCACTACTGCAGCCGCGGTCCGCGCACCAGTGCACTGTTCCTGTGGGCGTCCTGGGTGGTGGCCGGCGGCGGGCACCGGATCTTCCACAGCGGGGACACCGGCTACTTCCCCGGCTTCGCCGAGATCGGCCGCCGGTTAGGCCCGTTCAACGCGACGATGATGCAGGTCGGCGCGTACAGCGAGTTCTGGCCCGAGGTGCACATGACCCCCGAGGAGGGCGTGCGGGCGCACCTGGACCTGGGGGGCGAGCTGATGCTGCCGATCCACTGGTGCACGTTCAACCTCGCGCTGCACCCGTGGGAGGAGCCCGCCGATCGGGTGGTCACCGCCGCCCAGACGCTCGGCGCCCGGCTCGCCGTGCCCCGCCCCGGCAAGCCCTTCGAGCCCGCCGCCCCGCCCGCCGTGCGCCTGTGGTGGCGCGCCGTCGCCAGGACCCCGCGCGACATTTCGCCGCTGGTCGGCGAGCGGGCGGAGGAGACGGCGGCGGCTCCGGGAGCGGCCGAGGTTCGCGGACAGGCGACAACATTCAGCGAACAGATTTCAAAATCTG